>DFNN01000103.1 GCA_002376065.1 Caryophanales bacterium UBA3566 | reverse complement strand
ATGCCTAAAGAATATAAAAACATTAATCGACTAAAAAAGGTAAGTACGGAATCCTATAATAAAGCTGTTACAGCTTTAAAACTGTTAGATATTGTCTAAGTGATTAAACTTTTAGGATAAACATATTAAAAAACATCAATCATTTGATTTGGAGGTGAATCAAAATGAGTAATCAAGAAGAAGGATATATAAAGACAATTAAAGAACTAAGAGAAGAAAATAAGAATTTAAAGCTTCTTGTTGACAAATATAGAAAAATCATCGATCAACAAGGTTTGGTAGTTGATGATAGATCTAATAAAATTATTAATAGACCTAATCACATTAAATTAAAAATATTTATGGATTATTTCAAAGGTCGAGAAGATTGCTATGCGATAAGGTTTGAAGGTAAAGAAAAGCCTGGGTATGCGCCAAAATATAAATCTGAATATAGGTACTCATCGAATAAGAAGAGGCTAGGTGTAAGTAAGAAAGAACTATATGAACCATTTACAAATGAAGTAGTTGAATTACATCTCAAAGGTAAGCAAACTGTTGGTCTGTATCCCATGCTTGACAATCAAAAAACCTATTTTCTAGCAATTGATTTTGATAAGCAATCTTTTAAAGATGATGTAAAAGCGTTTGCTAAAGTTGCAAAAAGCGAAGGGTTTTCACCTTTGATTGAGATATCTAGGTCTGGGAAAGGAGCACATATTTGGTTTTTCTTTCAGAACAAGGTGCTAGCAAAAGAAGCTAGAAACCTAGGTAAAATCTTATTATCCAAAACTATGCTTGAACAACGCTCTCTCTCTTTAGATTCATATGACAGAATGTTCCCTGCCCAAGATTTTATCGATGATAATCAAATAGGTAATCTTATTGCCCTACCTTTAAATGGAAGAAGTGGTCAAAAAGGAACCACACTTTTTGTTGATGATAATTTCAAACCATTTGAAGATCAATATGGTCAATTGGTGCAAACTAAGAAAATAACAGAGGAAGAGCTTCGATTCTTTTTAGATCAAGCAAAACATTTCGAGTCATCTGAAGTTGTATCTAACAAAATGAAATCACTGGATATTCGCCCTTTGGATTTTTTAAACAAACTGAAACTAAAGGTTAGTAACGAGATCCGAATACCTAAATCTGCTCTTACACCACGTTCTGAGCAGTTTTTTATAAGATATTCTTCTATATTGAATCCTGAGTACTATAAGAAAAAGGCAATGAGGTATAGCACATACCAAACACCTAGAATCATTGAATTCTTTAAAGAAGATAATGAATCAATATATTTGCCTAGAGGTCTGCTTGACAAAATCATTAATCAGCTAAAGACTGCTAATATTGATTATGATCTTATTGATGAACGACAATCAAAAACAATACCTAACCCAATTAATATGAAAATTGATTTATATAATCATCAAAAGGTTCTTTTTAAAGAAGTCATTAAATCTAATCAAGGGATTATTGTTGCACCTACTGGTTACGGTAAAACTGTATTAGGGATAGCTTTAGCTGCACACTTAAAAATGAATACGTTAGTTCTAACTAATCGGGTTAGTATTTGCAAACAGTGGAAAGCTCAAATTTTTGAATTATCTAATACTCAGGAGATAGGTATTTGCTATGGTGGAAAGTGTAGCCTAGGAAATAATATTGATGTGGCAACATTCCAATCTCTAAATAGTTACGACTCAATTGAAAAACTTAAAGACCATTATGGTTTAATATTGATTGATGAAGTTCATCATCTAGCTGCATATACCTTTGAGCAGGTGATTCGCACCTTTAGTGCGAAATATATTTATGGCCTAACCGCAACCCCTAAAAGAAGCGATGGATTAGAAACAATAACAGAGATGCTAATCGGTGGTATTATTGCTGAAGGTACGCCAATAAAAAGCAATGTTCAAAAAGAGTTACATATTCGGTTTATGGACACGCAGTTTACCTTTGAAGATGATATACACGATATGACAAATACTATCATGTATGACAAAGGTAGAAATAAGATAATAGTAGATGATATCTTACATAATGTTCAAGAGAATAAAACAATTTTAGTATTGTCAGAACGCGTTGAGCATATTAACATATTAAAAGAATACCTTAGTTCAAAGGTGAAAAATCTATTTATTTTACATGGTAAGCTATCTCAAAAAGAGAAGAATAATATGTGCGAAACAATTAAGAATGTTGATGACCCATTTGTTATACTAGCAACAGGGAAGTATATAGGTGAAGGGTTTGACGATGACAGGCTAGATACATTATTTATAACGATGCCATTCAAATGGAAAGGTACATTAGCACAGTATGTAGGCAGGTTAAATAGACAAAGACAAGATAAAGAGGAAGTATCAGTATATGATTATGTTGATATTCAATCTCGGATATATTCAAATATGTTTTTAAAACGACAACGAGGCTACAAATCTTTAGGATTCGACTTAGTAAGTGAACTTGAAACAAAGCAGTACTTTTATAATATTGATAACTATGAAGAAAAACTTATTGATGATCTAAAATCAGCTACTGATTCCATTATTTTTATGATAAGAAATAGTCATACTGGAAAACTTAACAAACTTGTCGGTAACACCAAATTAGAGATTAAAGAAATCAAACATGATGTAAACTTAATTATTGTTGACGAATATATTGTATGGTATGGTTCTATAAATCCATTTACTTATTCATCTATTCAAGAAGACAGCATAATGCGAATAGAAAATAAGGCGTTAGCTAATAAGTTAATTCAATCAGTTTCAATTTAAGATAAAACAGGATTTTAGCACATAGTTGCTAAGATCCTGTTTTCCACTTAGGGATATGATATTTAGAAGTTGTAAATAAATAAAAACCTATGTATTATCATCAGTGTTATTACTATACACTATCTAGTATCTTTTTAAGAAAAGCGATTGTTGTTTTTCTGTTGAGAGTTTCTAGTTTAGAGTAGATGTGCAGATTATTTTATTGAGAGTATTTGTGTAGTTCTTTGATTAGTGCTTAATCAGCTGGATCAAGTATTGTTTTTTAACTAGTTTCATAGTGTAGACCTAACCCTGTTCATATTTCATAAAAGATTCCCATAAGATATATGTTTCAAGTAAAAAGATACCTATCCCCGTATAATTTAGATAGACTTGTTATTGTGAATGGAGCTGAACACTATGAACATACATCCTTTAGAACCATTAATCTCACAATATCTTGTGGAGAAAGATATTGTGAAAGAGACTAGAGAATTATACCAAACTGTTTTAAAACAGTATGTAAATTACTTAAAAGACCATCAAATAATGTATGCAGAGACCTCTAATATTTTGGACTATGTAGAATGGAAAAAAGAACAGGGATTTTCGAGTGGGTGGATATACCAGCAAATTTCTACAGTGAAAGGTTTCTACCGATATTTAAAGGACAATCAATTGAGACTAGGATTACCAAGAGGGTATGGTCAAGATATTGCAGAGACGATCAAAAATGTCCGGGTAAAACCGAGATTATCGAAAGCTATTTTAACACCTGAACAAGGAAAGCATTTGATTGAATGCACGAAGAAGAATCGCAAGTATATTTGGCAATACCGTGATTATGCCATGGTGTATTTGATGTTGACGACGGCCTTAAGAAGTATTGAAATTAGGCGGGCAAGAATTAAGGATCTTCGTTTTCTACATAAAGACCTTGTTTTATACATTCAAGGCAAAGGAAAACAATCGGCCGATGATTTTGTAAAAATTGCGCCAGGTGTAGGGGAGGCAATTCGTGATTACCTTAAGAAACGCAAAGATAAGAATCCTTTTTTGTTTGTATCTCATTCACAACATTCAGATGCCCCTTATCTATGTAGAACTTTTTTCAAGTCCATGTTTCAGCGTATTTTAAAAGATTGTGACTTAGAAGATACGAAGATTACACCGCATAGTTTGCGCCATAGTGCGGCCACCTTTAATTTACTAAGGGGAAGTTCTTTAGAATCGACACGGAAGTTCATGCGGCATACCAGTTCTTCTGTCACGATGATTTATGCCCATCACATCAACAAAATGGAGGATGATTCAGAAAAGCAAATAGAAGACTACATATTGAAAGGAAAAACAGATGAGTGAAGGAATGATGATTATATGGAAAAACACCCCCTAGAGGATTTGAGTGAGCAATATCTTTTAAGAAAAGAGCTCGCCCCAGTTACCTTGAAAACTTACCGGATTGTGTACAAACACTTTACCAACTACCTTAAAGAACGTGAGATTCATTATGCAAGGACATCTGATGTTATTGCCTATAAGGAACACAAACGATCCTTAGGATATTCAAGTCACTGGCTCTATGTACAAGTGAGTGCTCTTAAGGGTCTTTATCATTATTTAAAGAAACATCAAAAAGACTTAGGCTTACCAAGTGTGTATTCCTACGATATTATGGAGCCAGTCAAGAATGAACAGATCAAAGTCCGCATCAAAAAACCGGTACTTACCATTGAACAAGCGCGAACAATGATTCTTCAAACACAAAAGATGAGGAAATATGCATGGCATTACCGGGACCATGCCATCATCTATCTGATGTTGACCTCTGGTTTAAGTCGTCACGATATTGTCCATGTAAAAAGAAGGGATTATCGAATGTATGCAGGTGAGGCTGTTCTTTTTCTTGGTTCAGAGGGTGAAGTAATAGAAGAGAATTTTGTCAAATTGGCGAGCGGTGCTAAAAGGGCGCTTGAGGACTATCTTAGTAGAAGGGATGATGAGAATCCCTATTTGTTCATCTCCCATAAAAAAGTGTCACCAAAGGGACACCTTTCTCGAACCTTCTTTCGTTATATGTTTCGCCAAGTCTTAAAGGACACCGGTTTAGAAGGTAGTGGTATTACACCGCACTGTTTGCGACATACTGCGGCGACCTTTAACTTACTCAGAGGCGGAACACTCGCACAAACCAAGAGTTTTATGCGACATTCCGATATTAAATCAACCATGGTCTACCAAGACTATGTTGAACGGATGCAAGATCAAACAGAGTATGAGTTGGAGGCTTTCCTTCTCAAAGAAGAAGTAACCGAATACGATGGTGGTTTAATTTCTTTGTTAAATATTCTCTTTGAGTAATCGTAGATTTCAATCTTCCTATGACAGACTTATAGTTAAGAATATTTGACCGATAAATACTTTAAGATATACTATGATAGATCGAATTTCTGATGCTTAGACTTATGTGATTCAGTTATGGATGGGGGGGGATTCCGCCCATACTTTCGTCATAGTGGGGCTTGAATCTATAGGAGGCGGAAGTCTAGAACAAAAAAAGTTTCATGCACCATAGTGACCTAAGTTCAACCTTGATTTGTAAGATTCTTTCTGCCTGTCTGAAGAAATCCTATAATACGAATAAGATGGAATAGAATCCTTTTTATAAGACCTTTACCGTAAGAAAGCATTTGACAATGTTATAACATTTGTATATACTATTTATGAAGGATGGTGATTGAATGTATACACAATTGAAGAAAATAGGTAATAGTAAAGGAGTAATCATACCTGCTGGGATCATCAAGTTGTTTGGTATGAAAGAACATGACCAACTGAATATAGAAGTCCATGAGGATGAAATCATCTTGCGAAAAGCGGTGAAGTTTGATCCGAAATCTCTTGAAGACTTATTTGAGGGATATAAGGGAGATTATCAAGAAGAAATTGTTTTTGATGATGCCCAAGGTAGAGAAGTATGGTAAAGCAAGGGGACATTGTATATGTGGATTTCGATCCTGCCCTAGGATCTGAGCAAAAGGGGAATCGACCAGGACTTGTTGTAAGCAACAACACCTACCATGAAAAAACAAATGGCTTTGCTATATTGTTGCCCATTACGAAAGTAAAAGCTAGAAAGTATCCTCTTCATGTAGATTTGGATCAGCGAACAAAAACCTATGGACAAATCATGTGTGAACAAGTGAAAACCATGGATACTAAGGTCAGAAACCTAAAAAAGATAGAAGAACTACCTTCTGATTTACTTGATCGAACCTTGAAGATTCTAAGGCTCCTATTCTAAGTTCCTTAGGTCTTAGGATGTTTTATGAGGACAAGTCATAGATAATTTAAGGCAAATTACGTAAAATTCATTGTAATTTGTCCTTTTTTATGGCAAAATATAATTATTCGATAAACGAACAACGCGAGGTAAAGGATATGAACAAAAATCCATTTTTCAAACCAACACCTTTATACAAAGAGTTTATGATTCTAGATCTTATAGAAAAAGACTCGAAGATCACCCAACGAATGATTAGTGATGCCCTTGGTATTGCTGTTTCGATGGTGAATAATTATGTAGATGATTATGAGGATAAGGGATATATTAAAAGAAAGTATAAGTCTACTAAGACAGTAGAGTACTTTATTACCAAAAAAGGGATAGAACGTAAGAAGGTATTAAATATTGGATTCTTAAAATCTTCTCAAATAATTTATGATTTGGCAAAAAACAATATTGAACGTTTTTTGAACCAAATCATTGATAAAGGATTTAAGAAAGTTATCCTTTATGGTGCTGGGGAAGTAGCAGAGATTATGCTGCAAGTGATTAGTACAGATAAAATGATTCCTATTGATGTTGTTGCGGTGATTGATGATGATGTAAGTAAAGTAGGAGATTCTATTGTTAATAGAGATATTATAGCGTTAGATGATATAAATGACTATAAACATGATGGAGTTATGATTTCTAGTTATACAAATAATGTAGTTATGCAAAAGAAGTTAAATGATATTGGATATGATAAGAATAAAGTATTAAGTTTCTTTGATGAATAAGAAAATGAGGTAATTATATGGAAAAAAGAAATATACCGTTTTCTCCACCAGATTATACTGAAGCAGAAGTAGAAGCAGTTGCAGAAGTTATTAGATCTGGATGGATTACTACAGGACCAAAGACTAAAGAGTTTGAACGTGAGATTGCTGCTTATTGCAATACAAAAAAAGCAGTCGCTATGAATTCTGCTACAGCTGCGATGGAAATGACACTTCGATTATTAGGCGTAGGACCTGGTGATGAGGTCATTACTAGTGCATATACTTATTCAGCATCTGCGAGTGTAATAACACATGTTGGTGCGAAGATTGTCATGGTTGATACTGGAAAAAACTCATTTCATATTGATTATGATGCAATAGAAGATGCTATTACCGAAAATACGAAAGCTATTATACCTGTTGATATTGCTGGAGTGATGTGTGATTATGATAAGATTTTTGATGCTGTTGAAAGAAAAACAGATCTTTTTAAAGCTAACAATGATATACAAAAGGCTATTGGTAGAGTAATTGTACTTGCTGATGCAGCACACTCTATAGGTGCCACTTATAAAAATAGAATGAGTGGTGAAGTAGCAGACTTTACTTGTTTTTCATTTCATGCGGTTAAGAACTTAACAACTGCAGAAGGTGGAATGGTTACTTGGAAATCTATAAACGGTATAGAAGATGAAGATATTTATAAAAGATTTATGCTCTTATCATTACACGGACAATCAAAAGATGCTTTAGCGAAGACTAAGTTGGGGTCATGGGAATATGATATCGTTGCTCCTAATTATAAATGTAATATGACAGATATTATGGCAGCTTTAGGTTTAGCGCAGTTCAGAAGATATCAAGGGTTATTAAAACGTAGAAAAGATATTGTAGAAAGATATGATTATCTATTAAAGAATTTAAGTGTTGAATCACTAAATCATTTCGAAAAAGATAATCATTCATCTGGACACCTGTATCTATTAAGAATACTTGATAAAGATGAAGATTATAGAAATACGATAATTAAATTGTTAGCACAAAAAGGTATTTCAAGTAATGTTCATTATAAGCCATTACCAATGCATACAGCATATAAGAACCTTGGGTTTATGATAGAGGATTACCCTAATGCATTTGATATGTACAAAAATGAAATTACGTTACCTCTACATACACTATTAAGTGATGAAGATTTAGAATACATTGTAAATATATTAAGTGAAGCAATTAAGGAACTTGAATAGGAGAGGTGAGCAAACATGTATCGACATTTTTTCAAAAGAGTTTTTGATTTAATCATCGTTATTATTGCCTTACCTTTTTGGTTTATATTATTACTTATAATAGGACCA
>DFNN01000024.1 GCA_002376065.1 Caryophanales bacterium UBA3566 | reverse complement strand
TTGTCTATGACGTTTATGTGTTGTGAAATATAATAGATTCATTGTCGTGAATACGGCAATGATGTAAGTGATAATGTAAGCATAATAATTGGTAAATACACTGGATACATTGGTTGGGATTTCTGTGATAAACCAGTAATTTTGGTCAAATAGTCGATTGAACCCGTAAATCATTAAACCGACCGCAATGACAGATTTAAATACTTTGATTAAGGTTGGGTAGTCAACACGGTATCCTTCAGCTTTATAAAAATATAAAGGACCAACCATGATCAGGCAATGAATCACAATAAAATGATAATATCGAAAGTTTAAATAGGTATATCCTAAACTATTGGGGAATGCGAGTGCGATGAGACCTGCACCTAATCCGAAGAAGAAGGCATATTCAAACACTTTTTGACTTTTTGTATATAATAATGCGATGTTTAATAATACAGCGAAACTACTAATGTGAAGAGGCATAGAGAACCTTGGATAGGTCCAGTTATGAATATGATAAGTGATTTCTAAGAAGACTAAGAAACCAATGAGGATCATTCGAAATTTTGTATCATATATTTGATGAATAGTTTGGGCATATCTGAGAGTCATAAATATAGTAACTAAGCCAAAAAAAAGTAATAATACATGATGAACACTAAGCATTGTTGCGGCTTTAGAATAGTCTAAATCATGTCCAAAAAAAGTTTTGAATGTCATGGTCATTCCCCCTATGTTTTCTATTTTAACACAGAACGAAAAAAATCATTAAAAAATATGTCAAAAGTATTGACAATTTTTATAAAATGTTTTACTATATAATTGTAATTAGCACTCGATACAAAAGAGTGCTAACAAGAATAAAAATAGGAGGGATTTTATGTTTAGAGTAACACCTTATAGTGCAGTGCCTAGAAAACGTGATCGTAACTATTCTGATGTATTTGATCTCTTTGATGATTTCTTTAGTACACCACGAAATGTTGATCGATGCAGAATGGATGTCAAAGACTTTGAAAAAGAGTATATTATCGAGGCAGAAATGCCAGGGGTAAAAAAAGAAGACATCAACATTCATTATGAAAATGATCATTTGACAGTGAGTGTAAATCAAGAAGAGAAAAAAGAAGAAAAAGATCAAGAAGAACGTTACATTCATCGTGAGCGAAGTACTCGTTCGTTTGAACGTAGTATTTACTTAGAAGCGGTGAATCCAGATCAAATCAAAGCGAAGTTAGAAGACGGTATTCTAAAAATCACTGCACCTAAAAAAGAAGAAGTAGTAAACAAATACTTAGTAGAAATTGAGTAATAGAAAAGACGCTTCAAGGATGCTTGAAGCGTCTTTCAAAAAGGACGTGACGTAATGGATATTGAAAAAATGACGAACAATGTTAGGAAAGCACTTGAGCAAGCAAGTCAAAGTGCATTGTTAAAGAATCATCAACAAATAGAGGATTTGCATTTGCTTGATGCTTTTTACCAACAAGAACAAGGGTTGGCAAAGAAACTGTTTGGTTTACTCAAGGTTGATCTGCCTGTTTTTGAGCGTGAATTAGAACTTGAGTTAGGAAAAATCCCAAGTGTGAGTGGGTTGAATCAAAACCCTTACTTATCAAGAGACTTAAATATGTTGCTTGCGCGTGCTGATGAAGAACGTAAAAAACTGAGAGATGATTATACATCGGTTGAACATTTCTTGCTTGCGATGACTAGTGATAAAAAAACAGCTGTTGGACGATTACTTGCGAAGTTTGGAATAAATAGAGATACATTACTTACTGTATTAAAACAAGTAAGAGGGAATCAAAAAGTCAGTAGTAATGACCCGGAAAATACGTATGAGGCCTTATCAAAATATGGTCGTGATTTGGTTGAACTTGCGCGTGATGGGAAACTTGATCCTGTCATTGGACGTGACAATGAGATTAGAAGAACAATCCGTATCTTGAGTCGACGTACAAAGAACAATCCAGTGTTAATTGGTGAACCTGGTGTAGGAAAAACAGCGATTGCTGAAGGACTTGCTAGTCGTATATTAAATGAAGATGTTCCTGAAGGATTGAAAGGAAAAACGATTTTTGCGCTTGATATGGGTGCGTTGATTGCTGGTGCTAAGTATCGTGGTGAGTTTGAAGAACGCTTAAAAGCTGTACTTGATGAAATTAAGAAAAGTAATGGGCAAATTATTCTTTTCATTGATGAGTTACACAACATCGTTGGTGCTGGAAAAACTGAAGGCGCAATGGATGCTGGGAATTTATTAAAACCTCTTCTTGCTAGAGGGGAACTACATTGTATAGGGGCAACAACGATTGACGAATATCGTAAATATATTGAAAAAGATGCTGCTTTAGAGCGTCGTTTTCAACCTGTAATGATTGATCAACCATCGGTAGAAGATACAATCAGTATATTAAGAGGAATCAAAGAAAAGTTTGAGATTCATCATGGGGTTCGTATTACAGATAGTGCGCTTGTAGCGTGCGCTACTTTAAGTAACAAATATATTAGTGATCGTTTTTTACCAGATAAAGCAATTGACTTAATGGATGAAGCTGCGGCACTTATTCGTACAGAGATTGATTCTATGCCTTCAGAGTTAGATGAGATTAGTCGTAAGATTATGCAGTTAGAAATTGAAAAAGAAGCATTGAAAAAAGAAAAAGATAAGGCAAGTAAAGATCGTCTAGATAAATTAAGTGAAGAACTCAGTGATTTAAAAGAAGAACAAAGCACAATGAAGGCACGTTGGGAAGCAGAAAAATCTGGTATTGAGGGTGAAAAGAAACTCAAACAAGAGATTGAAGAGATTCGTAAACAAATTGAAGATGCGGAACGCAAATATGATTTAGAGACTCTTGCGAGATTAAAGCATGGTGTTTTACGAGATAAAGAACAAGCATTAGAAAAATTGCAGTCAAAAGAAAAAGTCGAAACCAACTTATTAAAAGAAGAAGTGACAGAAGAAGAGATTGCCGAAATTGTGAGTAAGTGGACACATATTCCAGTGAGTAAGTTGATGGAGAGTGAAAAAGAAAAATTATTACATTTAGGTGATATTTTACATGAGCGTGTCATTGGTCAAAATGAAGCAGTAGATCGTGTGAGCGATGCGGTATTGCGCGCACGCAGTGGATTAAAAGATCCTGCGAAACCAATTGGTAGTTTTATTTTCTTAGGACCTACTGGAGTAGGGAAAACAGAACTAGCGAAAACATTAAGTGAATCACTTTTTGATAGTGAACAAAATATGGTGCGCATTGATATGAGTGAATATCAAGAACGACATACAGTTGCTAGGTTGATTGGTGCTCCTCCTGGCTACATCGGATATGATGAGGGAGGACAGTTGACTGAAGCGATTAGAAGAAAACCTTATAGTGTGATTTTGTTTGATGAGATTGAGAAGGCTCATCCTGAAGTTTTTAATGTGTTGTTACAGTTGCTCGATGATGGTCGATTAACCGATGCAAAAGGACGTACGGTTGATTTTAAAAACACGGTAGTGATTATGACATCAAATATTGGTAGTGAGTATTTGCTTGAAGGTATTGATGAGGAAGGAAACATCACAAAATCAACAAATGATTTGGTGATGAAAACAATGCGTCAAACATTCAAACCAGAGTTTTTAAATCGTATTGATGATATTGTCTTCTTTACACCACTGACAAAACAAGAAATTATTGAGATTATTGATTTACAGGTACATAAAATTGGGTTCAAATTACAAGAACAACATATTGGGTTAGATATGAGAAAAGAAGCAAAAGAGTTTATTGCTGATGAGGCATATGATATTCACTATGGCGCGAGACCAATCAAACGATATTTAGAGCGTTATATTGAAACTGAGATTGGGAAAATGATTATTCGTGGTTCAGTGAAAGAAAACGAAACAATCATTGTTGATGTGAAGAATCATCAATTGGATTTTCAAGTAGAATCATGAGACAAGATATAGGCGTTGTGTTATAATAAGTGTAGGAGATGATATAATTGAAAAAAAATGTTGGGAAAACAGATTCAGCGATTCGTTATGTTATTGGTATTGTGTTGATTACTCTAGCGTTTGTACTAGAAAGTAACAGTCCATGGTATTTCTTCTTATTGCTTCCAGCGCTCATTTCAATTGTCACAGGTTATCTTGGAACTTGCGGTCTATATGCAATTTTCGGGATCAATACATGTAAGATCAAAGAAGAATAAGATGTAACAAAAAATGGTTACCCAATTTACTTGGGTAATCATTTTTTTAACTAATGATATTTGAAGGAATATCTTTAAATTGTTCGACCTCTTCTTTTTTCTTATGTCCTTGTAAAACAGCAGGGAGTATAAGTGGGTTCTTATTGTTGAAACTAGTCAACTCTGCGATCAGTTTTGATGAATTGCTCAATACGTTTTGTGCGAGTAATAGTTTTGCTTTATTTTTTTCAATAAAATCCATTAAAATATTTTCATTGGTTTTGAAAAAGGTTTGTGTTGCTTCATCAAATTCACATTCTACATGGTACACGACCTCTAAATCAAAGAGTGCTTGTGGTTCTAGTAAGACATGTCTTGAAAAGACCAAAGTGAACCCTTCATGAGAAGCATGAATGCTTCGAAGATTTTCTTCTACTTTGACTTTGAATTTTGAGACAAACTCATTTAAGTGTTGAAAGTGTACTCGATGTAAGTAACTTTTCATTTTTTTTATTTTAATCTGTTGTTGTTTGGTTTCTTTTGCCATTATAATCGTCCCTTCTTTCTTGGTTCTATTTTAGCATGA
>DFNN01000108.1 GCA_002376065.1 Caryophanales bacterium UBA3566 | reverse complement strand
AATCAACATCATATAATGTGATATCTTCGTTTGCAGAAACAATTTCAGCACTAATCTTTCTTAACTTATCAGAAGATGTATCTTTCATAATAATTCCAAACTCATCGCCACCAATTCTAGCAATGAATCCATCATTTATGATATCATTTAATTTTTCTGAAAAACGAACAAGTAATTTATCTCCATCCAAATGACCAAACGCATCATTCATTAATTTTAATCCGTCTATATCACAAACAATCACTCCATGTTCATGGTAATCGTCAATCGATAAAATCATCTCATCAAAAGAATGACGATTATGAAGTTTTGTCAACATATCATGTGTTGATAAGTACTCTATTTCTTTTGTTTTTCTAACAGTATCAGTAATGTCTACTAAGGTCCCCAAATACTTGTTTTTAAATGTTCCCTCAATTGGTGATAAACTGACATGATAATACCTAATACCTCTTTGAGAGTTTACTTCAATCTGCACATTATCAATAGCTTGACCATCCAACAATAATGCTTTATATCTAGGGTAATCATCCGTTATTAAATCAGATAATTTTTCAAACAATCTATCTTGTTCTAAATACAATTTAAATTTATCATTTTTTAACGTTATCCCAAAATCATGATCGACTGCAAACATACCAGATGGAGATAGGTTAAATACACGTTCAAATGAACTACGTGCGCTTTCTGTGATTTTTCTTTGCACAACTTCTTGTGTTCGATCAATTAAAATACCAAAAACTTTTAGCGTTTGTCCTTCTTCATCTTGTTGCCCATAAAGATAACTTTCAATATGATGTATTTCTCCATACTTCGTGATGCGATAACGATTAACACGACCTTCAGGGTGTGAAATAATATCATCGGTTGCCTGATCAAATCGCTCGAGATCACGGTGATGAACAATCTTTCTAAAATCTTCAATTGAAGCAAAATTATCGATTCCAAGAAATTGTTCTAATTCATTTGAAGCTTCAAAAGTATCCGTTTTGACATCATAAAGAAAAGTAGCGATATTTGCGACTTTTTTTGTCTCATCAAATAAACGTCTCATGTTGTCTTTTTGTTTAATTTGTTCTAATTCATAATCTTTATTTTGCCCTATAAGAACAATCACTTCCGGTGTACCACCAACAAAGGACTTTACAAAAACAGTGAATTCTATCCAAACATATCGTTGTTTTTTCTCATGGTATATACGGACTAACCCTACTTTTTTAGTATCCTTCAATTCTTTTATTTCACGATCCAACTGAACAATTTTTGGATAATCTTCAGGATGCGCATTTTCTTTGACAAAGCGTTGATAATCTTCAAATGTTTTTATATCCTGACCAACCAAATCTTCAACATTATTCAATGAAACAATATGTTGTAATATACGATTATATTCCATCATCGCAACACTTGGTTTATGTTCATTCATTTCCTCAATTTGTTTTGTAGGAGAAATTGATCCTGCATTTGAAAATGATGTAACAAATCGATCTTTGCCACTAGGATAAGCAAGCACATTAAAATAGGCATCTAGTTCTTGTGAATACATGATAAATCGTGCTGACTTTTGTTGTTCAACAACCTTTTGATAACGTTCAATCCAACTAGATTCTGTTTGCGGTAAAATCTCCTTCACTGTATGGCCAATAATCAATTCTTTTTCGATATGTACACTACGACAAAAAGCTTCATTTACATAGATGAATTCATAATCAATTGCTTGACCTTCATCATTATAAATGAGGCGATGTTCAGCGATAGAGATATCAACACTTTCAACGAGATTGTGAAAATATTGTTCACTATGTCCAATCATTTTTTGCCCCCCTAAAGCATACAAATTATTCATAGTATTATATCATAATATGAACGCTTACACAATCATCAAATCGTTATTTTTAACGGATTACTTTGTCAACTCGTAAATCGCATCCATGTAAATCGCTGTTGCCTTCAATAAGTCCTCAATCATAATATACTCATCTAATTGATGAACAACATCTTCACGTCCTGGCATCATTGGACCAAAAGCTACTGCCTTTTTCAATGCACGCGCGTAAGTTCCCCCACCAATTGTTAAAAGAGGAGTTGTTTTATCTCCTGTGAATTTCACATATGATTGATGTAATGTTTGTACTAATTCATCTTCTGGATTAATATAATGGACCTCTTTATCTGTCGTCACTTTCATTGAGAAATTGTATCGATTCGCTTTTTCTTCTATAATTTTAAGTGCACGTTCTTTATCCCATCCTTTTGGATAACGTCCATTTACACCAATTTTACAATATCCTTCTTCAACAACAAATACAGCAGGATTAAGAGTCAAATCTTTCATTTCTTCATCATGATAATCGATGCCAAATTTCTTTCCAAAATGATCAAAAGTTAAGTAATCACTAATAAAATTAATGTAGTGATTATTGATATGATCTTTCAAAAAATCAATCAATAAACTAGCAGCATTTATCCCTTTATCAGGTTGCATTGCATGTGCTCTTTTCCCTTCAATTCGATAGATATTATCTTCAATAGACCCTTTATAATTATTCTTAGTCAAATAATTTTTAAATTGTTTAGATAAGTCTACACCGAGCTCACAAGATGCACTGTCTGGTACAACATTCATTCGATCTCCCGCATGAAATGATATCAATTTATCATCACCAATTTGTCCTTCAACTACAAACGATAATAATCCTTTTTCACCATAAATCAGTGGGAAGTTGGCATCTGGCGCAAATCCGATATCCGGCATTTGTTCACGAGCAAAATAATAATCAATACCACGCCAAGCAGTCTCTTCATCTGTCCCTAAAATAATACGTATGAGCTTGTTTGGTACGACACCCATGTCCTTCAAAAACTTCAATGCAAAATATGCAGCCATAGTAGGTCCTTTATCATCTATTGATCCACGTGCATACAATCGACCATCAATGATTGTTGGTTCAAATGGTGGATTTGTCCAATTATCTCCTGTAGGAACTACATCCAAATGACAAAGTATTCCAAGTAACTCTTTCCCAGAGCCATACTCAATATGACCTGCATAAGAATCAACATTTTTCGTCAAAAAACCATCTTTTTCAGCTAGACTTAACATATATTCTAGTGCATCATTGATTTCTTCCCCAAAAGGATGTTGATTCTTTTCATCAAACTCTTCCAAGATACTTGGTATTCTAAGCAACTCTTTTGTGTGTTCAATTATCTCTTCTTTGTGCGCTAATACATATTCATAAAAATCCATAAAATCACCTCAATCAATGATATCATTATTCCCAATATTTTTCAATTGGAATAGTTCATAAAAACAGATGTCATAACATTATATAATCAATTGACAAAATCAATCATTCGTTTTATAATTGAGTGACATATGAGCATTGACTCATATTATAACCTAAATAAAACTAGCCTAAAAATATATCAATGTAGACTGACTACTTATATCAATAAGACAATCTTAGAAGGTGAACGAAATGATTAAAAAAGTTATCATGAAAAATCTAATTTGTTCTTCTTGTGCTGGAAAAATCGAAAAAGCACTAGGAAAACTTGACCATATAGAATCTGCAAGCTTTAACTTCCCTAATCAAGTAATGTTGCTTGACGTTACAGATGATTATGATGAAAAAGAAGCATTACCGAAAATCAAACAAATCGTTGATTCGATTGAAGATGGTGTAGAAACATACGCTTACGAAAAACGACATGTAATGGAAACGAAAAAATCTATCGAAACCTATTATAGTGTGTTTATTGGACTAGCAATCTACGCTGTTGCCTACATTTTCGATTACTACGAAATAGCTTGGGGATTTATCCCTCTTTATTGGATTGGTTATTTCTTTATATCATTTAAAATTGCCAAAAAAACATTCAACGGTATTCGAAGAAAAGACTTCTTCAACGAAAACACATTGATGTTTATTGCGACCATAGCAGCAATGTTTTTAATGAAATATTTTGAATCGATTCTTGTCATCATCTTTTATACATTGGGAGAGTATTTACAACATAAAGCAGTTCACAAAAGTAAAGAAGAGGTGTCTTCTTTAATTGACTTGCGCATTGAATATGCTCATGTATATGAAGATGGAAATGTTGTAATTAAAGATCCAATGTCGATCAAAAAAAATGATATCGTTGTTGTAAAAACTGGAGAAAAAATTCCCGTAGATGGCCACATCATTAAAGGCTCTACCTCATTAAACACAAGCGCACTTACTGGAGAAGCAAAACTTTCTCACGTTAGTGTCGGAGATTATGTGCTTAGTGGAAACATCAACGCTGGGAATGTCATTGAAATCAAAGCGAAAAAAGAATATAAAGAATCAACGCTAGCGAAAATAATTGATTTAATCGAAAACTCAACTAACCATAAAGCAAAAACAGAAACATTCATCACGAAATTCGCAAAAGTCTACACCCCGATTGTAACGGTTGCGGCACTACTCATGTTTTTAGTCCCAACCATCTTCGATCCAAACAATTATCAAGAATACATCTACCGTGCCGCAACATTCTTAGTCATCAGTTGTCCTTGTGCACTAGTTATTTCAATTCCTCTTTCTTATTTCTCAGGAATTGGAGCTTCAGCAAAAAATGGAATTTTAGTCAAAGGTAGTTCCTACCTCCATATGTTAACCAACGTCGACGCGATTGGGATTGACAAAACAGGTACGTTAACCCATGGAACATTTCAGGTCGATGAATATACCAATAAAGAAGTACTAAAAATCGCAGCGAGTTTAGAACGTTTTTCTAATCATCCTATTGCCAAATCAATCATCGATTATTATGATGGAGACTATTATGAAGTAGAAAACGTTGAAGAAATAGCGGGATTAGGGTTAAAAGCTACCCTTAACGGTGAAACAATCCTTGTAGGTAACTCAAAACTACTCAACAAACATAAAATCAAAATTAAGGATAAAAAAATCATTGTAGCTTCAAATGTCTTAGTCAGTAAAAACAATGAATATCTTGGCCGTGTCATCATTCGTGACCAATTAAAAGACTCTTCATTGAATGTCATTAGAAGATTAAGCAAACGACACTCTATCACAATGTTAACAGGAGATAATGACGCAATCGCTTCTGATGTTGCTACCTCACTAGGTGGAATTAATTTTAGAAGTAATCTTCTCCCAGATGAAAAAATTACTGCTTTTAATGAAATCAAATCAAACAAACTCAAAATGTATGTTGGAGATGGAATCAATGATGCTCCACTTCTCAAAAACGCTGATATTGGTGTCGCAATGGGTAGTGGTAGTGAAATCGCCATTGATGTCGCAGATGTCATTATTATGGATGACGAATTAAGTATCTTAGAAAAAGCCTTCCATATCGCACGCAAAACAAAGAGAATCGCATATCAAAACATTGTTCTTTCACTAGGTGTAAAATTCTCATTCTTATTACTTGCTGCAATCGGTATTTCAAGTATGTTAATGGCAATATTTGCTGACGTAGGAATTACCCTCATCGCAGTTATGAATAGCCTTAGAATTATTTACGATCGAAAGGGGAAATAACAAATGGCAAAACGAAAGCAAAAAGACATCAAACTAACAGTTGATCTTTTTAAGATATTTAGTGATTACACAAGACTTCGTATCATTGCCCTACTCATTACAGGAGAATTTTGTGTCCAAGAAATTAGCGACCATTTAAAAACAAGCCAGTCCGCAACAAGTCATCAACTCAGAATGCTTCGTGATTTAAATGTTGTTAAAACTAGAAAAGAGGGCAAACTTGTTTACTACAGTTTGCTTGATCACCATATTAAAGAACTATATCTCATTGGATATTCACACGCAAATGAATGCTAAAAAAGGACTTACAGTTTAAACTGTAAGTCCTTTTCTTATAGATGTCTAATCAACGCGTATTTCTTTTTTCCTCTTCTTAACACTGTATATAGTTGTTCAATTGCATCATCTTTTTTAATGATAAAATCTACATCTTGTTGCTTCTCACCATTAATAGCTACTGCATTATTCTTGATAAACTCACGTGCTTCACGTTTACTAGAAGCGAGTTTCGTTTGAATTAAAGCATCAACCAAATTCATCTCACTAGAGAACTCAAAAGAAGGTACATCCTTAAATCCTTCCGCAATTTCTTCTTTAGATAAACTCGCAACATCTCCACTAAATAACGCTTCACTAATGCGCACAGCTGACTCGTACGCTTCTTTTGAATGAACAAGCGTCGTCAATGTCTCAGCAATTTTATGTTGCGCCAAACGCTTATGAGGCTCTTTTAAGAATGTCTCAATAATCTCTTTTGTTTCTTCCACGCTATAAAATGTGAATTTCTTTAAATAACGAACAGCGTCACTATCACTCGTATTTATCCAATATTGATAAAACTCATAAACAGACGTTAAGTCTTTATCAAGCCAAATTGCACCACCAGCAGTTTTCCCAAATTTTGTTCCATCAGCTTTGGTTAACAATGGCCAAGTAAATCCATAACCCTTTTTATCATGACCAAGTACCTTACGGATTAACTCAAGCCCAGCAGTAATATTTCCCCACTGATCTTGTCCACCGATTTGGACTGTACAATTATGTTCTTTATACAAATGCATAAAATCCAAGGATTGAATAATTTGATAAGAGAATTCAGTGAAACTAATTCCTTGATCCAATCGTGATTTTACACTATCTTTACTCATCATATAATTTATATTGAAATGTTTTCCAATATCACGCAAAAACGTAATAATATCATATTTCGATATCCATTCATAATTATTAACCACTTCAGCATCCGGTAATATATTTTTTACTTGCCTTGTGATTTTCTCTGCATTCTCAAGTGACTCATTTAAGGTCAATAAACTACGTTCAGTACTTCGGCCACTTGGATCACCAATTAAACCGGTACCTCCACCAATCACCAAAATTGGATGATGTCCTCGATCCTGTAATCTTTTTGAAACCAAATACGATATCAAATGTCCAACGTGAAGTGATCCTGCAGTTGGATCAGCTCCAACATAGAAAGTTAATTGGTCATTTTCTAATTTTTCTTCTAATTCAGGGTCAGTTACATCATATAATAACTCACGCCATCTTAATTCTTCTAATAAAGTCATTTTCTTCTTTCCTCCTTAAAAATAAAAAGAGTTCGCCCTGTAAAAAGGACGAACTCTCTAGTCCGCGGTACCACCTTTGTTCTAAAAACTTAGCACTCTAAAAAGATAACGGATTCACCGTCTGTACTTTTCATACAGAAGCTCATAAGTGTATAAATATCAGTTTATCTTCATTTTCACCAACCATGAAGTCTCTACAAATAAACAAGGATATTCTCGCTTAATCATCGCATTTATTTTGTTGTTTTTCTTAAGACAATTGAATGTGGTAATTTCACTTCACGATCAACAACTTCTTCATTGTTCATCAATTTTGTTAACAATCTCATACCCACCGCACCTAAATCATAAATCGGTACGTCAACACATGATAATTGTGGTCTAGCTAATCTTGCATATTTGGTATTTTGGAAACCACAAATACCAATATCTTCAGGCACACTAACATTATTTTCAAACGCGATATTCATAAATGAAATCGCAATAGAATCACGTACAGCCACAACACCATCAACGGTATTGTCTCTAAAATACTCATTAAAATGTTCACTGTTAATCGAAATACGACCAGAAGTACGCATTACATGTGGTTCTAATCCAGATTCATTGATTGCACGTAAATATCCAGCCTCTTTTAAATCATTCACCATATATTTACGAACAGTTGATAACATATATATACGCTTGCGACCTTCATCAATCAATTTTTTCGTAATTTCATACCCAGCACGTTCATAATCAATTGACACAGATGGGATTTCATCACTTTCAGGATAATAAGTATTCGTCAAAACGATCGGAATTTGATATGTATTTTTTATGGTTTTTAAAAATTCGAATTGAGATTCAGTAATCTCGTCATTCAAATACAAAATACCATCTACTTGCGCCGCAATAATCTCACGCAATATATCTTCTTCTGATGCATCTTCACTTTCTAAAATATATAGTAAAATCGAATATTTGTAAACACGTGCAATATCCGCAATCCCATTCATCATTTCCGCGATGCTTGCTCTTGACATGTCAGGTACAACAACTGCAACAGTCGTTGACTTGCGACTAGCAAGACCTTTCGCAAATGCATTAGGTTTATATCCTAACTCTTCAATAACTCGTAAAACACGGTCTCTAGTCTCCGGTTTTACCTTCTCAGGATTATTGATTGCTCTTGATACTGTAGCTAGTGAAACTCGCGCAGCTCCAGCAACATCATAAATCGTAGCTTTACTCATATTTTACACCCTCTTTCATCTTATAAATTATATCATAAATGAAAATGTTTTCAATGCAAAATGTAAAGTTTTCATAAAATTATCAATCTTTTGTGCAAATTGCCAACTACTTACAATTCTACAAAGTCAAACCTTACAGCAGTAATGATACAAATACACCGATTACACCAATCATGGCCAAGACTGCAACAGTTCGTTTTGGCATTTCTCCACCATTTTCCATGGCCTTTCCAAAAACACCAAAAACAAGTGGATGCACCAAAAACGGCATTGCAAATATGAATGAAATCAATCCGGCAGCTTCAACCCCAAACATTCCACCTTGGATAGAAGCAAACAATCCAAAGTGTGAAATTGCACTACTATTGCTCATTGCCGCATATGACAATTCCATTCCAGCAAGATCAAGCAATAAAAATCCACCAAACACTGCGACCAATTGCCAACCTAGTGAAAAGAAAATCAATCCTTTTATTTCTTTTGACTCTTCATCTTTTGCACGCGATAAAGTACGTAACGCAAGATACGTAAAATAAGCCCCTACAAGCACAACAATTAATCCAGGAATCGTATACAATTCACCTCTCGTCGCACTCGCCGCTAAAATAGTGAAGACAAATAAATGCCCTAAAAACGGAATATTAATCATCACAGGTGCTCGTTCTTTCGCTACTTCACCTAAATCACCCGCAGTACATGCTCCAGTTAAACCAGAGTGTGATAAACTTCCAGCCATACCTGGCGCAACGATATCCACTTTATTCGCCTTACCAAGATAAATCAATAACGCCATCCCACCAAACATCCAGAATAGCTGACCAAAGAATCCAAACATCATAACCTGGAACATACCATCAAGTGTGAATGCTTCTAACAACCTTGAACCACCAACCAAAAACGTCGCTGCCAACACCATTGGAATACCGGCAAACAATAACGCTCTAAATGTTGGACCACTACGCCAATCTGAAAACACCATTCCAGCTGAACTTGCCAATACCATCGCAAAGAATATTTGTGGCAAGGCAATCAAATCTTTGATCCATGAACTAATATACGTTGATAATAATAAAATCAACAAAATACCAACAATCTCAATCACTCCACGCATTAAATAAACACGTTTATTTACTATTTTTGCTTTACTGTCAATAAGAATGATCGAACCAGCTAATCCAAAAAACGCAATTAAAGGATAATAAACAGCAAGCGTTCCAGCATCATCACCAAGAATAATTCGTTTTAATCCCTCAATTCCAAGTAGTATAAAATATGCTCTCACTAGAAAAACAAGTTGCGTTCCCTTAGTTCCAAGAATAACCTCATTATCGTTAAGAGTTACATCATCTTCTTTTTGTTTCTTCGGCTTATAAAACGTATTTCTAAGTTTTTGTCCACCAACAAAAAATGTCACTACTAGTGCCGTAACCGTCACACTTGAAGTTAATCCAACCATCGGAAATTCACTTAATCCGGGATTCCCAATATTTGTAATATCAAGTACCAGCCCAAGTAACAACCCAAATACAACAATAATTAATATCGGAGAATATTTGGTCCCCGCAACCACTGATCGTGCAATTAATACAATCGGTAATAAGACCAATAAAGTAATCCAAAAATGATTCAGAATGCTTAAATCTGCCATATTTTCCTCCTAAATGTTTTAGACATATAAGAAAATTATACCAAAAAGCGCTTTCATTACAAGTTTTTTTGAAAAAAAAAGACCGTAAATTGAGTAAAACACTCAATTTACAGTCCTCAAACTATCTACGTTCTTTGATACGAGATTGTTTTGCTGAAAGCCCTCTAATGTAATGAAGTTTAGCACGACGTACTTTACCTCTTCTTACAACTTGAATAGACTCAATTGATGGTGAATGAACTGGGAACGTACGTTCAATACCAATTCCGTAAGAAACTTTACGAACCGTAAATGTTTCACTTACTCCTCCACCTTGTTTCTGGATCACTAAACCTTCAAATACCTGAATACGTTCTCTGTTTCCCTCTTTAATACGAACAGAAACTTTCACGTTATCTCCACTATTGAATGTTGGAAGATCTTCTTTGCGGTATTCGGCAGTGATGTCTTTAATTAATTGCTGAGACATTGTATCACTCCTTACTTTTTTCATTTGCTCATAAGGAATCATCCAAAGCGGAGCAAACACATATTTGATTTAACAGCGGTATAAATTATAGCACACGTATTATTAAAAAGCAAGAATTTTCACCAACAAAAAAGATTATTATTTCTTTGCTTTATGCTTCTTCATATACGCCTTATACAAATCTTTACGACGCTCTTTTGTACGCTTTAAAGACTCTTCAAAACGCCAAGTTTCAATCCTTTGATGATGCCCACTAAACAATACCTCAGGAACGTCCATTCCATCAAACGCTCTAGGTCTCGTATAATGTGGATGTTCAAGCAAACCATCTTGAAAAGAATCATTCAAGTGTGACTCTTCTTTATTGAGTGCATCAGGCAATAATCTCACCAATCCATCAATCAACACCATTGAAGCGATTTCTCCACCAGTTAACACAAAATCACCAATCGATATTTCCAAATCAAAATACCTTCTAATACGCTCATCAAAACCTTCATAATGACCACATAAAATAATCACATGATCACGGACTTTATATTCCGCAAGCATATCTTGTTTTAACACACTACCTTGCGGTGTCATCATAATCTTTAATGCGCTCTCATTTCCTTCAATGCTTTTTAATGCATCATAAACAGGCTGAACTCTCAACACCATTCCTGCTCCTCCGCCAAAAGGAGTATCATCAACTTTCATGTGTTTATTATCAGAAAACTCACGAAAATCAATCACATTGATGTCGACAATCTTTTCTCTCACTGCACGTCCAACAATTGTCTCTTCAAGAAAATTATCAAACATTCTAGGAAACAACGTTAACACATCTATTCTCATAAAAACCCATCCAATAATGTAACATCAATGCGTTTGTTTTTCACATCAACATTCGTTACAAATTCTTTTTGAAAAGGAATCAAAATTGTTTTTTCATTGGTTTTTACTTCTAAAAGCTCTCCTTGTGGTAATTCCCTTACATCACTCACCACACCAATCAACTCATCTTGATACACTTCTAATCCAATCAACTCATTAAAATAAAACGCATCATCTTCTAATCTTTCTCGATCACTTTCTTTGATCATGACAAATGATCCTTTAAACTGTTCAACATCGTTGATGTTTTTGTATTCTTTCACATCAACCAATTCTACTCCTTTTTGAGAACGATAACCCTCAACTGTAATTGGAATATATTGATCTTTATATTGGATAAAAAGCACCGTTCCTGTTTTATAACGATTTTCAACAAAATCTGTAAACGATTTGATCTTCAATGTTCCTTTTAATCCATGTGTTCCTATAATACGTCCTATTGTAATTGTCTTCATCAAACTCAACTCCTATTTTGAAAACATAATTTTTTCCGACTGAAACATTCTATTTAAAATATAAACAAAGATACTTACATAGACCAAACTAGAAATCATAGTGACCAAATAAGCAGCTGTATTAATCTCAAAAGTTAAGATTCCAATCAACATTTGAATTGTGTTGTAAAGAGGAATCAAATACAAAAAGAGATTTGATTGTGTATCGTCACTAAACATCGAACTAACCCCTAGAATAACCGCACCAAAATAAAACGGTAAAATCAACATCGATGCTTCTTTGATTGTTTTCGCGTAGGCACTAACAATACTGATGAGCCCAACGATAACCAACACAGTAGCCAACAATATTGTAAACAACATCACAAATTCAAACACACCATATATCGCCAAATTAATATTTTCACCTTGCATCAATTTTGGCAATGAAAGCATTATTCCAATAAATGAACTAGTCGCACTCATCAACGACACCAAACTCAAACTCATCACTTTCCCAATCGCAATATCACTACGCTTTATTGGTGTCACAAGCAATGTCGCAATCGTACCACGCTCTTTTTCACCCGCTATCGAATCTGGACCAATACTCATCGCACCACTAAACAAAAACATCACAATCAACATTGGGAGTAAAGAAGCAAGTCCTTGTCCGGTCGCTTTTTGCTCATCAAATATCTCGTAATCCTCATCAGCTTGATTAATTGTGAAGATATAATAATCTAATCCATGTCGATCCAATCCAACTGCTTGAGAAAAAGCAGTCAACTGGGATTGGAATTGATAGTATGTATTGCTTGAAAATTGCTTACTAGGATTGTAAAACATATCAACATTTGGAAGTTCAGTTGCGTCTTCATAATCAACCAATCGTTCATCGAATCCACTAGGAAATGACATGAACAAATCCATATTACCTTCTAAAAGCATCACTTCAATCTCATCAAACGTTAAATCATCGCGTTCTTCATACTTTACATTCATCTCACTACCTGCAAGATAATCTGCAAATTCCGCTGACATATTCTCAGTATAAACAATCATTTCATGTGTTTCAACTTCTTCTACCTGCCCGCCAATGATGTTACCCATCAAAGAATAAATCACGTAAATAGCGACCCCTGGAAGCAAGACTGCAGTAAATAATAATCGTCGATCACTCATAACACGGTAAAATTCTTTTCGAAAAACCGTCATCATATTTTTCATAAAGTACCCTCACTCTCCTCAAACAAACGGAAGAATAATTCTTCTAATGTTTCACTAGATTGATGTAGATGATCCATTGTGTCAGTCCATTTCATTTTACCATTGATAATGATTCCAACACGATCACATATCTTTTCGACCACACTTAAAATATGTGTAGACACGATCACAGTCTTCCCAGCATTTTTTAATTCTACCAAATAATCAGTCACACTTTTCGCTGTTAAAATATCCAAACCATTGGTTGGTTCATCAAAAATAATAAACTCAGGATCATGCACCAAACTAATCGCTATACTTGCTTTTTGTTTCATACCAGTAGACAAATCAGCTACTTTAACTTCCTGAAAATCCCCAATACCAAAACGCCCAAATAACTCATCACGACGAAGAAGAGTTTCCTCTTCATTCAACCCATGAAGTCGAGCAAAATACCCAAACAAATAATTCGGTGTAAAATGATCTTCTAATTTCAATTCACTCGTCAAAAATCCAATGCGTTTACGAACCTCATAAGAATCTTCTCTTACACTAAAACCATCAACAAAGACATCACCTTCATCAGGTTTAATTAGCGTAGATATCGCACGTAAACACGTAGTTTTTCCTGCACCATTTGGTCCAAGCAAACCATAAATTTCACCAGGATATGCTGTAAATGATAAATCATTAACTGCTATTTTTTTGGTTTCTTTTGTTTTTTCTATTGCTCTTTGTTTTCTAGAAAGTGAAAACGTCTTTTTCATATTCCTTACTTCAAGTACCTTCATATTGTTCTCCTTTACCTAATATATCAAACCCATTATACCCTATACAAAGAACAAAATAAACCATTATTCTATTAAAAAAAGCAAACAAAAAACGCCAAAACTGGCGTTTTATAAAGAATCAATATTAATTTGAACTTTTTTGCCTTCTTTTGAAGCACTAGCATACGCAATTGTTCGGATTGCATTTGCAATACGTCCATTTTTACCAATTACTCTGCCTAAATCATCTTGATTCACAATCACTTGGATTGTCAATACTTCATTTTCCTCAGAAAACTTTTTTACCATTACGTCTTCTGGATTCATCACAAGTGGCTTAATTAAATCTGCGATTAACTGTTCATAATTAATAGCCATAATATTCGCCTACTTCGTATCTTTGGTTGATTTAATTCCGGCTTTTTTAAATAAGTTTTTCACTGTATCTGTAGCTTGCGCACCTTCATTTAACCACTTTTTAGCTTTTTCTTCATCGATAGAAACTGTCACAGGGTCTGTAAGTGGGTTGTATGTTCCAATAATTTCCAAATATCTCCCATCACGTTTTGCTCTTGAATCTGCTGCGACTAATCTATAGAATGGACGTTTGTTTGTACCGAATCTTTGCATTCTAATTTTAACTGCCATATTAATTCCTCCTTTTTATTTTCCTAACAAAGTATAGCATAGTTAGAAATATGTGTCAAGTAAATTTACTTAACACTTTCTATTTCTTGTTCATTCAGTAAAATATTGTTCTCAAATATTGATTCTTCAACATATTTGACAAGTTTCAATTTACGGATTTCTTCAATCATCGAATCTTTTTCATCATGATTTACATAAATAACCGCGTACTTATTTCGCTTTGTATAATAATAAATTTCACCAATTTTGCCCAACATTTTTAATACTTTAGGACTTTTAAAATATACAATCAAACTTGTTCGTTTTATCATGTTAACTCTCCTCTAAGTTGATGATACTCATTTCCCGTGGATGTTTAATATTTTTTGACACAGACTCAGCCAACGCAATTGAAAACTGATCAAGTTTTTTTTGTAAAACCCTCTCTAGCGTTTTATATTCTTTGATGACATCATTAGACATCATTCTAATTTTCTCTTTTTGATAGTCTGTTTGATAACGGGCCAAATCTGGATGATATTTTCCATATGATTTCGCTTCTTCATATACTTCTTTAACTTTATTAAAATCCATAATCAACTTTCTAATATCTTGATTATGATTGATCATTTCTTTTAATGCTAATAATCTCTGAAATTCACTTTGATCTTTAAATGCATCACAAGCATCATAAGTTAAATCTAATAATTCCTTGTCCATATCATCACCTAACTTATAGTATATAGAAAGAAATCATTTTCTTCAAGAGAAAAGAGACTTTTTTCTATTTAAAAGATACTTTAGAAATTAAACAATTTCTTCATAGAATGTTTGACACTCACTAGAAACAAACATATAATAAAAGGTGATTATAAGACTATAATAGAAAGTTCGATGCTTATGAAATTACTCAAATTACTCATTACCGGATTCTTGTTTTTCCTATTCCTATTTGTTTCGACTGTTCCATCGATGGCGGCGGAGCAAAAAGTCATTCATTTTACTGATAGTCAATGTCTTGTCTGTAAAGAGTTGGTTGGTTATGTAAATGGTACATACGATGCCAATGAAGACTACATTCAAAAAATGAAAGATGTAGGCATCAATGTCGAAAGCTATGATATTTTGACAAGCGCAGAAAACGCAGATTTATTTACTTCATATAAAATCACTTATCAAGTTGACAAAGATGCGGCCGTACCGATCATCTTTGTAGGTGATCAAGCATTTGTTGGATTAGATGAAATACGTACAAACTTTGACAACGGAACAATTCAATCCTTAAGTAGTGAACCTTTACTAGATGTCACTGTTATTGAAGGTAGTACTTATTCAAATATTACAGGGGTCATAGGGTTTTTAACCGTCCTTGCCGCTGGATTCTTAGATGGATTCAATCCTTGTGCAATCGCAATGCTTCTATTGTTTGTGAGTTTGCTTGGTTTTAGTGAAAATAAACGTGTCCTCATCTTGGTATCTATTACTTATATTTTCGCATTATTTATCTCGTATTTTTTAATTGGTACTTTCTTACTCAACTTCTTAATTCAATTCAAAGAAGAAGCTGAAGTGATCAATAAAATCATCAGTTGGTTTGTCGCAATTCTTTGTTCATTCTTGTTCTTCTTTAATCTATACGATTTCTTTATGACTAGGAATGATCGCTTTGACAAAGTGAAAAACCAACTACCGAAATTTATTCAACGTTTCAACAAAAAAATCATCAAGCGTTTTACAGCTGCTATCAATGATGAAGAAGATAAAAAAGGGCTAGTTGCCATCCTTGGACTAACATTTTTACTAGGAATTCTACTAAGCGTCACTGAACTGTTATGTACAGGACAAATTTACTTAGGAATCATTTATGGAATTCACTATCTTGATACACTCTATGCATACATTGCATTAATCTCATACAACATCATGTTTGTTGTTCCATTGATTGCTATTGCTGTTATCGCAATAAGAGGAAAAGGGATTGTTTCAACAAGTAACTGGATACGCGAACACATGCATATTATTAAGTTCTTTAACGCGATGTTGTTTTTGATCATCGCTGCTTATTATTTCTCAAGAATATTCTAGGAGGGACACTATGGCTAACAAAGTTAGGATCACCAAAAATGGACACGTGATTTACGAAGGAAACATACTAGACATCCCCATCAAAGAAGACGCTATTATCAAAAAAAGTATTGAAGTATTCGGTGATGAAGATCCATGTATTATTCATCAATCTTTTGTCATTAAAGAATACACCAATCAATTACTAGATCATTTAAAAGAAACGCCAGACCACTGTTTAGAAAAAGAAAAACTTAAAGAAAAAATTGACTTCATTGATTTCACTGATATCGACAAAATATGTATCGAGTTATTGGAGTGATGATATGCATTATTTAGATAATGCCGCAACAACCTATGTTACAAAAGAAGTGTTTGATGCTATGAAACCTTATTTTACAATTTATGGTGGTAATCCAAGCAGTATCCATCAAGCAGGGATAGACGCAAAAAAAGCAATCAACACTGCACGAAATACCATTGCCAAATTACTAAACTGTTATCCAAGTGAACTTGTATTCACTAGTGGTGGAACAGAAGCCACAAATATGTGTTTAAAAGGACTTGCGTTTTCTAATCATACTAAAGGTGAAATTATCACCACAAAAATAGAACATCACGCAACCTTACATACAGCCCAATTCCTAGAAGATTTAGGTTATTCTGTATATTACCTGAATGTTGATGAGGAAGGGTTTATCGATTTAGATGAGTTAAGAAGTCTGATCACCGACAACACTCTTGTCGTCAGTATTATTCTTGCGAACAATGAAATAGGAACTTTACAACACATCGAAGAAATCAAAAAAATATGCGATAATGCAAGAACCTACCTACACATTGACGCAGTACAAGCAATCACTCACATTCCCATTGATATAACTGAACTCGATGTGGACTTTATCAGCATATCTGCACATAAATTCCATGGACCAAAAGGAATTGGTGCACTTTATATAAAAGACGGAATCCAACTAGAACCACTCATTCATGGTGGTGCACAAGAAAGAGAAAGACGTGCCGGAACTGAAAATGTTCCATACATTGTCGGCTTTGCCAAAGCACTAGAGGTTGGCATAAAAGATCTCGCTGAATACAGAAAACGTTTAGATGAATATGGTCATTACTTGCTAAATAGACTTGCTGAAAAAGGTATTGTCTACCGTCTAAATGGACCAGAAATCGGCGAAGACAGATTACCAGGAAACATCAGTCTTACGTTTCCTAATTGTGATTGTCATGAACTGCAATATCAACTTCACCGACAAGGTATTTATGTATCAACGTCATCTGCTTGTGATTCAAACAACATTGAAGTATCTCATGTCATAAAAGCAATTTATCCTGAGATAGACGATCACAAAGATGGTGCCCTCCGTATTAGTTTAGGATCAAACACAAAATATGAAGATATTGATGCATTCATCAGTGCGATTATACCATTGATAAAAAAAGTTGATCAATTATGATCAACTTTTTATTTGCTCAATATCTACTTCCATCAATTCTCCAGGTTTCATCTTTTCATCAAGTGATAAATGACCAACTTTTGTTCGTTTCAAATAAACGACTTCACTACCACAATGCTCTACCATCCTTTTTATTTGATGGAACTTACCTTCTTTAATCTTTAGATAAAAGCATCGCTCATCAATTTTTTTAATGATTGGTCTCATCGGTCGGTATGGTGCTCCATTACCATCCAATATCTCCATCGGCTTTAACAAACATGCAAAATCAAATGATTTAGATACTTCGACATAATATTCCTTGTAAACATTTTTCTTTGGATGAATAATTTCATGTAACAACTGACCATCATTTGTGAGCAACAATAATCCCTCAGTATCAATATCTAGTCGTCCCGCTATGTTTAAATCAAATCGATTATAAGGTTCTTTGACAAAATCAAAAACAGTAGGATGTAAATCATCATGATTTGCACTGACATAGCCCGCAGGTTTATTCATCATCAATAAGATTGATTCCTCATAAAATATAATCTCTTGATCAAGCATAATTTCATCAACTCTTGGATCTACTTTCTCTTTTCCAGAAGTACAAAGTATTCCATTCACGAACACTCTTTTTTGCTTAATCATTCTTTCTACATCTTTTCTTGACCCATATTTTAAATTTGATAATAACTTATCAATTCTCATCATATTATTACTCCTCTAACTCATAGAAACGATACAATGTATACGCCTCTAAGAAAATTACACCTACCCCTAAAAGGGTATAAACTATTGTGCTCAAAACAACTTCACGATCTACTCTATATAGCTCAAATATATTCATCCAGCTTACATTTAAAAATCTTAAAACCAATAAAGCAAAAACGGTCAATGATACATATTTTGGCCAAATATCAACAATTGTTAAAATAAACAACGTTGCTACAGTAAACCCAATAACAACCATTGTCATCATATCAACAAAAGAATCCAATTGATTCACATCACGAAGACCAAAGGATACAATAAATGGTGCTTGCAAAAAGAAATAGACTACCATAAATATCGATATATTTTCGTTTAATGGCGCATTCCTATAGACCAGCCAAAGAAACCAAAGAAAAACAGAAAGTTGAAAAGGCAACAAAATAAGATAAAAACTTGTCATTGTGATGTTATTTTGTACAAACGGAAGATAGTAGCCAAGCATATTCAACAGAAGTACAATACTCGCTATAACAAAATAAATCATTGGTATTTTTTTCATAAGGATTCCTCCCAATTCATTGTATCAATATCTTTATCATAGTATAACACAAATATCGTCACCATACTCAAGACCACACCTGATAAATAATAAACATTCTTTATAATCCCGAACTTTTCGTGAAAAATCTAAATATAGAATATAAAAATTTTTCATCAAAGCACTCTATACATTTTATTATACCTTATTCTAAAAAAATAACCCTCTAAAAGAAGGTTATTTAAAGTTTTTCATTGTTTGATATATAGAATATCCACTAGCTTGCTCAAATTTCTTATCTTGCTCTTTTTCAAGTGCTTTCGAATTGACAATACGACTATATTCTTTATACGCCGCAACCAATTGTTCCCGCGTTACTTTTGTTTTTTTCTCATTCGCATCTTCTATCAGCGCAAAAAATTCAACTAGTTTAATAATCTCATCATTGGTGTATAAATCGTAATCAATTGGATACGTATACATCATTAATCTCCAAAACTAATTCCAATTGATTTAGCAGCTTGCACATATTGACCCTCTGGATCAACTTGTTTCTTACCACCTTTAGATGTTTCTCCCATTTCACCATTTCCTACTACTTCTTCTAATGGAATTGATGTAATGCTTCTTCCACGATATTGGACCATACATCCTGCGCCACCACTCATCATTAAATCAACAGCGTTCACACCAAATAACAACCCTAAAGCACGGTCAAATTGTGATGTAATACCTCCACGTTGAATATATGCTAAGTTGGTATAACGAACCTCATGTTCCGTAATACGTTTTTGTAATTGGCGAGTAATAACATCTCCAATACCACCCAAACGGACTGAGTCAGCACTATCCTCGATTGTTTCACGAACATGTACAGCGCCACCTTTTGGTTTCGCTCCTTCGCTTACAACAATAATCGTAAAGTTACGTCCAAACGCATCACGTTGATGAATTTTTTCAACAATTTTATCAATATCGTATGGGATTTCTGGAATCAAAATAACATCCGCACTTCCAGCCAATCCACCTTCTAATGCAAGCCATCCAGCATGACGTCCCATTACTTCTACAACCATTACACGGTCATGTGAATATGCAGTTGTATGAATCTTATCTAACGCATCTGTAATTGTTTCTAATGATGTGTTATATCCGAATGTGACATCTGTTGCAGGTAAATCATTATCAATCGTTTTTGGAACACCGACAACCGGCAATCCTTTTCGATGAAAGTCGCGCGCACTTGTTAATGTACCATCTCCACCAATAACGATTAAACCATCTACACCTAAATATTTCAAGTTTTTAATTGCCTCATCTGAGACATCTTTGTATTCAATGGTTCCATCTTCTTTACGACCAACAGGATAATTAAATAAATTATCTTTGTTAGAAGATTTAAGTATTGTTCCACCTTCATGCATAATTCCTGAAACAGCTTTTAAGTCTAAATCACGAAAAGCATTTTTATATAAACCTGAATATCCTCTTGTAAATCCGACAACTTCCACGCCATATTTGTTGACCGCAGTTTTTGTAATCCCGTTAATAACGGCATTTAACCCACTACAATCTCCGCCACCTGTAATAATTCCTATTTTTCTAATTTCACTCATAGTATTCCTCCTAAAAATATCACTATCATTATACTTTGTTTTTGAAAGATAGTAAACCGAAACACCAAAATGAAAACGTTTTAATTGAGAATTCTCGCAAAACTTTTCAACGAATGAAAATAAATGCGTCATATAATACCATATATCTAATAGATTTGTTATAATAATAATTGAGGTGATGAGAAATGCTCACAATGAAAGATGTTGTTAGAGAAGGGCATCCTACACTTGAAGCAAGAGCTGAAGAAGTAGAGATACCACTATCAAGTGAAACCAAAGAAACATTAAAACAGATGATGGAGTTTTTGGTCAATTCACAAAACGAAGAAATGATTGAAAAATATGATCTTCGACCAGGTGTTGGTCTAGCCGCACCACAAATCAATATATCAAAACGTATGATTGCGATTTACACAACCGATGAAAAAAATGAAACACTTTATAAATTATTACTTGTAAATCCCCAAATCATCAGAAGTTCAATCAAGCAAACCTATATCCCTGGTGGTGAAGGATGTCTGAGTGTTGATCGTGAAGTCGAAGGACTTGTACCAAGACATAAAGACATTACCGTGAGAAGTTATCTATATAAACCAGAAGATGACTCACTTAAAAAAATCGAATTACGTGTTAGTGGTTTTGTATCAGTTGTTATTCAACACGAAATTGATCACTTAAATGGCATATTATTCCCAACAAAAGTGGTAGATTCTTTACCAAATGCAGAACCAGTTGAATTTATTATTGAAGAAGAAAATGAAGAAAACGGAGGAGAATTATGAAATTATTTATTGACACAGCGAACGTAGAACACATCAAAGAAATGGCTTCACTTGGAATCATTAGCGGAGTAACAACCAACCCTACCCTAATCGCAAAAGAAGGTCGCGATTTCGAAGAAGTTATCAAAGAAATCACAGCGATTGTTGACGGTCCTATTAGTGGAGAAGTCATCAGTTTAGAAGCTGAAGGTATGGTTAAAGAAGGAAAAGAAATTGCGAAAATACACCCGAATATGGTGGTCAAAATTCCAATGACTGAAGAAGGATTGAAAGCAACCAATCAATTATCAAAACTTGGTATTAAAACCAATGTAACACTTGTATTTAGTGCAAACCAAGCATTGATGGCAGCGTTAGCTGGCGCAACATATGTTAGCCCATTTGTTGGAAGACTTGATGATAGTTTGGCAGATGGTATCGAAGTTGTAAGTGATATCCGCACGATTTTTGATACTTACGGACTGGAAACTGAAATCATCAGTGCAAGTATTCGAAATCCTGGGAATCTAAGAGATAGTGCTTTAGTTGGAGCACACATCGCAACAGTTCCTTACGAAGTCCTAAAAAAATCAGTTAAGCATCCTTTGACTGATAAAGGAATTGAAGCATTTATGTCTGACTGGAAAAAAGTATTTGGCGATAAAAAATAAAAAGTTTCAATTAAAAAGATAAAGCAAATCTCAACTGAGATTTGCTTTTTTTAAATTTCTAAAATTAA
>DFNN01000023.1:686-5719 GCA_002376065.1 Caryophanales bacterium UBA3566 | reverse complement strand
AAACCAAAACTTGCTATACTAATACTGCATGAAAAAGGAGGTCTAATATGCTAGAAGTAAACAATGTAGAACTAAAATACGGTGATTTTACAGCTGTTCAAAATTTATCATTCACCATCAAACCAGGAGAAATTTTTGGGTTACTAGGAACCAATGGTGCTGGTAAAACAACCACATTTCGCGTAATCATGGGACTGTTAGAACCATCAAAAGGTGAAGTGCTGTATTTTGATAAACATGTCGGATATCACAACGTTGATGAGATTGGCTATATGATTGAAGAACGTTCCTTACTGACAAAACTAACTGTCAAAGAATTGTTGCTTTTTTTTGGACAATTAAAAAACATGGAAAAAGAACTCATCATCAAACGTTTAGATTATTGGTTAGAACATTTTGGTATCACAGAATATAAAAACAAAAAGATCAAAGAACTATCAAAAGGGAACCAACAAAAAATACAATTCATCTCCGCAATCATCAATGATCCAAAACTATTGGTCTTAGATGAACCATTTAGTGGTTTAGATCCAATCAATATGAGTCAATTTATTGAGGTCATTAGAACGTTCCAAGAACAAGGGAAAATGATTGTTTTTTCTTCACATCAACTTGATCATGTTGAATCATTTTGCGAGAAAATTGTTGTCTTAGAAAAAGGTGAAGCCATCATAGAAGGTGACATCAACCAAGTCAAAAAAGACTTTGAAAAGCTCACCATCAATATCAAGGCAGATGTTGATATCGATGTATTAGAAAACCTTGATGGTGTCTATAAAGTCATCAAAAACACCAATAAAGTGATTGTAAAAATAGAGTCAGATAAATATATTGACGGTGTGTTTGACTATGTAAAAACTTGTGAAAATGTCACATTATTTGACGTTGAACAAGCGAGCCTTAGTGAAATATTTGTTGCGAAAGTTGGTGGCAAACGTGAAAAAGTTTAAATTTCTAGTTGCTTTCGGATTAAAAAAACGCATATTTAAAAAAGCATTCATTATTTCCAATGTCATCATTGGACTTGTCATTATTGCGCTTGTGAATTTGCCAAGTATTATCTCGATTTTTTCTGATGACGAAGAAGAAATCACTGTTGTAAAAACAGCGATTATTAATAATACAACTGATACAGAGTATCCCCTTGAAACAAACATCATTCAAACATTGAATCAAAGTTATCAAGGGTATGATTTTGAAGAATCAGACAACACATTAACCAGTCAAGAAGATTTTTGGGACCAACAAGAACTTGATGTGTTGATTATTTTTAGTGGTGATTTAACACAACCTAATGTTGAACTATATGCATTAAATAGTAGCCATCAATCTATTCTCCAACAATCAATACAGTTGGTCTTATATGATTATCAAGATATTGGATATGCGAATTATGATATCAAATCACCACCTTCAAATGGTGATGACCCAGGACTCTCACAAGCAGATCAATCATTTCTTGATGGGATTGGTAGTATATTATTCTTACCTGTATTTTTCTTGGTCATCATGGCAACACAATTTTTGGGTGTTGACATCATCGAAGAAAAATCAAGTAAAGCAATCGAAACCATCATCGCAAGTGTGCCAGCGAAAACACATTTTTTATCAAAGATTACCGCAAGCATCACCTTCTTACTGATTCAAAGTGGTGTCCTTATCGCATTTGGATTTTTAGCATTCTTAGTCAGCAAAATCTTTGAAACATCGAGTAGTATTGAAAGTCTAAGTTTGCTCTCAGAACTTGCTAGTAGAATACCAAACTGGCCAATTATTCTCATAATGTCGATGTTGTTCTTAATCTTTGGTGCATTATTATTTTTAGTTTTAGCCGCATTCTTAGCGTCAATTTCAACAACCCAAGAAGATTACCAACAATTTCAAGCACCAATGATTTTCTTAATCCTTGGTGGGTACTATATGACCATCTTCTTACCAATATTAGACGCAGACGGATTAATTAGAGTCTTCTCATATGTTCCTTTCTTTTCAACAATGGTTGCCCCTATGGCTTATATCCGTGGTGTCACCACCTTGTTAGAAAGTATCCTCAGTTTAATCATCACGATTGGTTTCGTATTTTTATTCATTTACTATATCGCACCAATCTACCGTATCGCCATTCTTTCATATGATGAGACAAAATTCTTAAAACGCATCAAATTTTATTTTAAAAAAGCATTTACAAAAAAATAATTAACAAAAGCGACAAAGTTCAAACTTTGTCGCTTTTTATTTGAAATAATCTTAGTCATTGATTTCTTGATATCGATTCACAATCAAATCATACAAATGCACAATATACTCAGACGGATCAGACAGATGATAAATCACCGCATCAAACTCATCATTGACACTCTTTTGAATATTCAAACGATCTTGATAAAGTTCAATCACAATCTTTGTGTCACCATTTACCATTGTAATATTGATCGGTCCTTGCGCATAAAGCAAAATACACATTGTTTCTTCACAGACACTTTTTTCTCCCAAAGGTTCACTAAATATCAATGCAAGATCATCCATCACATCAGACACTGTTAAATCGATTTCTTCAAATGTATCCCACTGTGGTGGTGTCATGATTTCATTGTTTAGTTCTTTTACAATGATGCTTTCCAAAGCAAAATCATTTAAATCAATCTCTAAGACGTTCGCTATACTTGTGGTCACTGAAAAGTAACCATAATCTAATGCTTCTAGTTCTTCTCTTGAGACATCATGTTCACGAATAAAACCAATCAAAGAAACATACTCCTCTTCAACCAACACCACATAACTTAACGGACACAAATTGATGATGTGATATGTTGTTTCTTCATCAAGTTCTACACCCATACTATACCAAGCTGCACATATCTCTGCTTCTGAATCATAAATATACACATCATACCCATTTAAGGTATGTTCAGTTTTTTCATACTGATTTTCACTACATCCTACTAAGAAAAACAACCCACCAACAATAATGATTAATAGCCATATCCTTTTCATGTGTCCCCACCTCAATTACATTATACCAAAGAACACATCCTAACGAAATAGATTGTTTTAGCTTACAAGATTCTATATGTAAGTTACTTGTATAAGAAGATAAACAAACTTATAATGAAAGTAAGAAATCTAGATAAAGGAGAAGTGAACAATGAAAAGAATCGCATTACTCATTGAAAATCTATACGATGAAAAAGAATTTGTGTTTCCTTATTATCGTTTACTAGAAGAAGGCTATCAAGTAGATATCTTAGGAACAAAAAAAGGAGTTACTTATACAGGTAAACATGGTTTACCTTTCAAAAGTGATTTATCTACAGAAGAAGCAAACCCAGATGATTATGATGCATTAGTCATTCCAGGTGGTTTCTCACCAGATTATATGCGAAGATCAAAAGCAACAATTGACTTTACCCATAAAATGCACCAACAAAAGAAAATCATCGCAGCGATTTGTCACGCACCATGGCTACTAATCTCAAGCATTGATTTAAGTGGGCACAAGCTCACTGGCTATCATTCACTAAAAGTAGATATTGAGAATGCTGGTGCAACTTACCTTGATGAAGAAGTCGTTGTCAGTGAAAACCTCATCACATCTAGAAATCCAAATGATTTACCAATCTATTTAAAAACAATTATTCAAAATATCAATGCATAAGAAAACACCATCATTTCAACTTGAAATGATGGTGTTTTTATTTGTTTTCAATCAATTTAATGAATGTATGGTTTATTGTATTATCTTTAAAGTTACAGTCATCCTCTTCAAATCCAAAACGGTGACCCACATTCTTAAATACATCAACAACGTTATCTATATGATCCATATAAGGAAACTTAATCATCTTTGATTTACCCATCGCTTTCGCTTCTTTAGCTGATGTTGCCAAAACAAAATCATATTTATGGAGTTCATCAATGTGGTCGTTTTTATAGCCTCCATAGACAATCATATATAAGTTTTGTTTGCTTGTCATATTTAGATTTATACGGTAGTTATCAATTGTTTTTAATTCTATGTAACTATCAACATGTAACTGTTCTCCATACCAACGATTCTTTAATACTTCGAATGTCTCTTCTAACTTAGTAGCGATGACAAACTGGACATCATGTACTTCAATGTTGGCGTTTTTCACACTTCCACCTACACCAATCATAAATACTTTATGCTCATTTGCGTTGTTCATATATTTTCACCTACCCAGCTAGTTCTAATGCAATCTCAAGCATTAGGTCATTGACTTGTTTCTTTATCGATTTTCGTTCTTCAGAAAACCCACTCCAACCTTCTTGCTTGACAATGTCTGAGAAATACAACAGTTGTGAAAATGCTATCTTTCGAAACTTCGCAACTGCACATAATCCAGCGCATTCCATTTCAACAGCGATTGCACCTTGTTGTTTTCTAAGTGCAATTCTGCTTTTTGTTTCTCTATAAAACGCATCAGTTGTCCAAGCAATTCCTTTATCATATAAGACGTTTCTCTTTGATAAGGCATTCTTAATCATCTTGTTCAGAGAAACACTTGTATCTACATATAACGATGGTTCTAAGTAATGATAAGATAATCCTTCATCCCTGATTGCTTTACTGACAAGTAAAAACTGCTTCGGATCAAAATCCCCAATCAGACCACTACTCCCACAAGCAATCACTCGCTTAATTCCTAAGGCAATCAATTCTTCTAGTAATCCTCCTGCAGCTGCGCTTCCTAAAGGAGCATAAGAAAGCACCAACTTATCTTTATAGATATATTGTGGTAGTCTATAAGAAGCACCAATAAATGTAAACAAAGGAGTGCATTCTTGCAGTATTTGTTCATCAGGAGATGGATCAAAAAGCATTATTGCTAAATCAATATGTTTGGGTAGTTCTTTACTTGCTTCTAAAATAATATTTGGACTAATCAATCCCTCTTCATCTAATCCTTTTGTATCTAAGATTGGTATGTTCATATCATCACATCCTTAGAACAATTATAGCAAACCAATCATGCCTTAACAATAGAAAAATGGTTGAATATTCAACCATT
>DFNN01000023.1:0-371 GCA_002376065.1 Caryophanales bacterium UBA3566 | reverse complement strand
GGTTGAATATTCAACCATTTTTTCGCTGCTTACATAAATACAATTCTTTATCTGCATAATTAATCAGTTCTTCTGTTGTATCAACTGAAGAATCCATCACCTTGATCCCATAACAGAATTCAATCAAATACTTTTTAAGATAATCATCTTCTTTAATCATTTCTTGTAAACTATGCATGAAAGTATCTAAGTTTTCCTCATCAGTTAATTTTGTAATAATCGCAAATTCATCTCCACCATAGCGCGCAAAAGAGTCTGTTTTGCGTTTTCTTTGTATAATTAGTTGACTAAAATGTTTTAATACTTTGTGTAATCTTCGAAATATTCTTCGAAGACTTGATCAAATTTACGGCGATTGAAAGCTTTGGTTA
>DFNN01000014.1 GCA_002376065.1 Caryophanales bacterium UBA3566 | reverse complement strand
TTAGAACTGATTCGTTTCAACAATCAACACCGCAAACGTACCTTAAAATATGGACAAGTGCACTTTTTACAATCAGAAGCAACGAGCGGTACCTTAAAAGAAAAAGAATATTTGGATCATTTGGCTTCATCCAATGATTCGATAAAAAAATATACAAACTTATTTGATGAATACAAAGTAGACGTTATGATGTCAACGAAGATTACTGGATATCCAGCCGTTGGAGGTATGCCTGTCATGGCTGTTCCTGCAAAAGAACTGAAAGATTTGGAGCCTAAGAGTATGATTTTTGTTGCGAAGAAATGGCAAGAAGAAACATTGTTTACAATTGCGCAAGCTTATGAACAAGCAACACTTCATAGAATTGCACCAACTTTAGTGTAAGAAAAAATCAGAAATTCAAGTGAATTTCTGATTTTTATTATTCTGAAAGTAGTTGTTTGCTTGTGCGTTTACGATCTTTTTCACTTAATTCTTTTTTTCGTATTCTAATCGCATCTGGTGTAATTTCTACAAGTTCATCTTCAGCGATAAACTCGAGTGCTTTTTCCAAAGTAAATGCTCTTGGAGAAAGTAATTTTACAGCTTCATCTGCTCCACTAGAACGCATGTTGCTGAGTTGTTTGTTTTTACATGGATTGACAACTAAGTCATTGTCGCGAGAATTTAATCCAACGATCATTCCTTCATAAACTTCAATCGAAGGATTGACAAATAATGTTCCACGTTCACTTAAATTGAATAGGGAATAAGCCATTGTTACACCGGCTTCTTTGGCAATGAACACACCATTTCTTTTACGTTCGATTTCTCCTGCGTAAGGTAGATATTGATCAAATACTTTTTCAATGCTTCCTTCACCATGTGTGGTGTTGATAAAGTCACTTCGATATCCAATCAACCCGCGTGAAGGAATTGAGTAAGTTAACTTGACATAGTTTCCTTCTGTGTGCATTGAAATCATGGTTCCTTTACGGAGATTAATTTGGGTAATGATTGTACCTAAATAATCTTCCTTAACAGTGATATATACTTTTTCAAATGGTTCATGTAATACACCATCGATGTGTTTGTATAGTACTTCAGGTTTCGAAACACTTAGTTCAAAACCTTCACGACGCATTTTTTCAAGTAAGATAGACAAATGTAATTCACCACGTCCACTGACTTTGTATCCTTCAGTTTCAATGAGTGGTTCGACTTCTAATCCAACATTCGTTTCAAGTTCTTTTTGTAAACGATCATAAATTTGTCTTGTGGTCACAAATTTACCACTTCTTGAGGCGAATGGAGAATTGTTAACCAAGAAAAGCATTGATAATGTTGGTCGCTCAATATTTAGATGTGGCATTACTTCAATATGATTAGGGTCACACAATGTTTCCCCAATTGAAATGCTTGCACATCCTGAGAAAGTGACCATATCGCCAGCGATTGCCTCAGTAGTGACAATTTTTGATAATCCTTGATTGACAAACATCGTTCCTATTTTTTCTTGAGATAATGTCCCATCACGTTTGATTCGTGTTACAGTCATCCCTTTTTTTAATGTTCCTCTTGTTACACGTCCAATACCCATTCGTCCTAAATAGTCATCATATGCTAAAGAGGAGATTTGCATTTGTAATGGTTCATTGCTTGATTCTGGATAAGGTGTTACATGACGAAGCAATAAGTCAAGCAGTGGAGTTAAATCATTGCTTTCTTCTTCAAGTTCTGTCTTCGCAATTCCATCTCTTGCGACACCATAAATGATTGGGAAGTCAAGTTGTTCATCTGTGGCGTTTAACTCAACAAATAAGTCAAAAGAAAGATCGACGACTTCTTGTGATCGTTCATCTTTTTTATCGATTTTATTAATGAATAAAATAGGTTTTAAGCCATTACGCAATGCTTTTTCTAAGACTACTCTTGTCTGAGGCATTGGCCCTTCACTTGAATCAACAAGTAAAATGACTGTATCAACTGTTTTCAATATACGTTCTACTTCACTAGAAAAATCTGCATGGCCAGGTGTATCAACAATATTGATTTTTGTGTCTTTATATTTGATGGCACAATTTTTTGAGTAGATTGTAATACCACGTTCTCGTTCTAAATCATTGCTGTCCATGACCTGTTCGATTAAAACTTCACGTTCATTAAATACGCCTGTTTGTTGTAATAAAGCATCAACTAGTGTTGATTTTCCTGCGTCGACATGGGCGATGACACCGACGTTGATAATTGATTGATTGTTCATGATATGCCTCCTAAATGCAATTCACATGATTCTGAAATTAATACGTACGCGTAAGTATACCACAATTTTGAATAAAAGAAAGCAATACTTACTAAAAATAAAACGTTTTCAACCTTAAATAAACACATTTTGTTGATGAATGCCTTCTATACAAAAGCCCGAATTAATGGTACAATGTAAGAGATATTCAATAGTTTTTTTATGGGAGTGAGTAATTTGGGTGATATTGAACAAACGTGGATAATTTTACTGATTATCTTTATATTAATTTTGGTGAATGGATTTTTTGCAGCGGCTGAAATGGCGCTTGTTTCGATCAGCAAAAAAGACATTAAGAAGATGGTTGAGAACAAAGAGAAAAAATCAAAGATTTTAGAAAAAATTACAGCTGATTCAACTGTTTATCTATCGACAATTCAGGTTGCGATTACACTCGCTGGATTCTTATCAAGTGCTTTTGCTGGTGCGAGATTATCAGGAGGAGTTGTAGATGCTTTTTTGTCAATCGGAATACCGATTTCTCATTCAGTGGCTGTTGTGCTCGTTACTGTGGTTCTTTCATATATCACATTAGTACTTGGTGAACTAGTTCCAAAAAGAATTGCTTTGCAGCATTCGAAGAAGTTTGCACAATTTTCTGCGAGTACTGTATATTTTGTTATGATTTTGACAAAGCCTTTTGTCAAGCTGCTTTCTTTATCAACCAATGGTGTATTAAAATTATTCCGAGTACCAGATAAATTACCAAAAGAGAAAATCACAGAAGAAGAAATTAAAGAAATGATTATTACAGGTCATTTTGAAGGACTATATAAAGAAGAAGAGCGTGAAATGTTGGAAAGCATTTTTCGTTTTGATGATTTACCAGCTGAAATGATTATGACGCCACGCGTTGAAGTGTTTCTTTTAAATATTGAGGAGCCATTTATTAATCAACTAGATGGACTGATTGATTCAGGATATTCAAGAATTCCTGTATATAAAAAGAATAAAGATCATATTATTGGAGTATTGCTTGTCAAAGATATTTTAAAAATAGTAAAAGATAGTGGTTTTGAACATATTGAGATTGAATCATTATTAAGAGAACCATATTTTGTTCCTGAACATGTGAAATTAAATACGCTTTTTTATAATATGAAAAAAAA
>DFNN01000142.1 GCA_002376065.1 Caryophanales bacterium UBA3566 | reverse complement strand
TTGTTTGGACGAGTGGACCAGCTATTAAAAATTTGGCGCTCGCAACAGTTTACACAATCAAACAAGCATTTCCAAAGATGACAGTGATTGGTGTTGGTGGTATAGCTAGTGCATCTGATGTATTAGAATTTTTACTCGCTGGCGCGGACGCTGTGCAAATGCTTAGTGCGGCGTTGTTAAAAGGAAAACACTTGTATAAAAAAATCATAGATGATTTACCTAATATGCTTGAAAAACATGGTTTTTCAAGCATCGAAGAAGTGATTCAAACACCGTTAACAAAACAAGTTAGTTATGAAACATTTTTACCAAAACTGATTGAAGATAAGTGCACAGAGTGTATGCTTTGTCTTAAGATTTGTCCATATCATGCGATTACATTCCAAGATAAAATTGTCTTTGATCCTAACAAATGCTTTAGTTGTGGACTTTGTATTTCAAAGTGTCCAACAAAAGCCATTGTGTGAGAGGGTGCGTTCATATGAAGGATATATCAAAATCGATCAACAAAGTTGATAATGAAGAAAAGATTAGTGGGAAAGCAAAATATGTCAGTGATTATTATGATGTAGACTATTTGTATGCCAAAACTGTGCGTAGTATTCATCCGAAAGCGATCATCAAACATATTGATAAACCAGACCTTCCTGAAGGATATTATTATGTAGATTATCGAGATATTCCAGGAAAAAACTTTGTCAAAATTATTTTTGAAGATATGCCTGTCTTTGCTGAAAAAGAAGTGAACTATGTTGGGGAACCAATTATGTTGATTGTTGGTAAAGATAAAGAAGTCATTCAAGATATTGAACGCAACATCAAGATTGACTATGAAGTATTAACGCCAGTTTTTGCTTATAAAGATAGTGCCGTGCATTACCATTTTCATAAAGGAGACGCGAAACAAGCATTCAGAGATTATGATCAAATCATCAAATATGACTATGATACTGGATACCAAGAACAACTCTATATTGAACCACAAGGAATGCTTGGAACTATTGATGGTGATAAAGTGACATTGATTGGGAGTATTCAGTGTCCTTATTATGTGAAAAATGCGGTCATTAGTATTTTAGATACAAGTGAAAACAATGTTCGAGTCAAACAAGCCACCGTTGGTGGTGCGTTTGGTGGGAAAGAAGAGTTTCCTAGTTTGACTGCTTGTCAACTCGCTGTTGCTTTAAAAAAGATCAATAAACCAATTAAGTTGATATATGACCGTGAAGAAGACATCGAAGTCACAACAAAACGTCATCCTTCGAAGATTACATTGCAAGCAGCGATTAAGAATCAAAAAATTGCTGGGTTAAGATGTCATGTTCGTTTAGATGGTGGAGCTTACATTGGTTTAAGTGGTGTTGTTTTATCAAGAGCTTTAATCGCTTCAACTGGTGTTTATACAATTGATCACCTAGAAGTAAATGGTGATGTATATAGTACGAACACCGTTCCAAATGGTGCATTTAGAGGATTTGGTGCTCCACAGATGTTGTTTGCGATTGAGATGTTTATGAATCATATTGCGAAGGATTTAAAGATTGATCCTTTGGCTTTTCGTTTCGAATATTTGGCGAAACAACATGATCAAACTTCTACACAAGGAACCTTTAGAGATCCAATCATGATGACAGAGTTGATACATAAAGCAATGGAGATGAGTTCTTATATAGAGAAAGTGAAAGCTTATCAAGATGAAAATATCTATAAAGGAATTGGGATGAGCTTTGTATTACATGGTTGTGGGTTTACTGGTAGTGGAGAAGCAACCCATATTAATGCGAAAGTGAAATTGAAAAAAGATGATCAAGAAAAAGTACATATATTAATCGCCGCTGTTGATATGGGACAAGGTGTGAAAACAACAATGAAGAAAATTGTTGCGCAAATATTAGAAATTCCCCTTGATGATATCGTCTTTAACCATCCTGATACAGACTTTGTACCAGATAGTGGACCAACAGTGGCTAGTCGCACAATTATGATTGTTGGTGGCTTAGTCGCACGAGCAGCGTTGTCATTAAAAAAACAATGGACGATTGGTGAAGAAGTTGTTGTCGATGAACATTACCAACAACCTGAATATATAAAATGGGATGAAGAACATTTTATTGGAGATGCTTATCCTGCGTATTCTTGGGGTGTCAATGTGGTGGAAGTTGAAGTATCAAAAGTGACTTATGAAGTAACCATTGTTGGTTCATGGAGTACTTATGATGTAGGAAAAGCGATTGATGAACGCATCATTTTAGGTCAAGCTGATGGTGGGCATTTACAAGGACTTGGTTTCGGATATTTAGAAGTGATGAATCATAAAAATGGTCACATTGAGCAAAAAAATGTGACGGATTATATCATTCCTACGAGTGTCGATACACCAATGATGGAAACGGTCTTAATCGATAATCCTTATCCACTTGGACCTTATGGTGCAAAAGGGGCAGGAGAGTTGCCACTTGTTGGTGGAGCACCAGCTGTTGCCTTAGCAATCGAACAAGCAATCAATCATAAAGTACATAGTGTACCAGTGACACCAGAAAAGATGATGGAGATGATTCTAAATGGCAAAAATTGAATTTACCCTAAATAATAAAATCATTTCAATTGATGAGCATCCGAATAGGAGATTGCTCGATGTTTTGCGTGATCAATTATTACAAACAGGTGTCAAAGAAGGATGCGGCGAAGGGGAATGTGGTGCTTGCGCTGTCTTGCTTAATGGTGAAATTGTGAACTCTTGTATGGTGCCTTTAGGAAATGTTTTACATAAAGAAATCATCACGATTGAAGGATATCGTGAAACAAAACAATATCAAGTATTAAAAGAAGCATATAGCATAGAAGGTGCGGTGCAATGTGGTTTTTGTACACCTGGTATGATGATTGCTTCAGAAGCATTATTGAGAAAGAACCCTCACCCATCAGACAAAGAAATTAGAGATGGGATTAGCGGGAACTTATGTCGATGTACAGGCTATAACATGATCATTAAAGCAATCAAAAGAGCGAGTGAAGAGGGGGAAGGATTATGGTAAGTATGATTCCTCAAACCTTAGAAGAAGCATTAGAATTATTGCATAATGATGAGTACTGTATTGTCGCTGGTGGTACGGATTTGTTGGTCCAAAAAAGATCTTGGAGCAGCACCCCACCAGCGTTTGAACAAAGCACATTATTTATCAAACACTTAAGTGAACTTCGATACATCAAAAAAGTTGGTGAATGGATCTTAATTGGCGCATTAGCGACATTAGAAGATCTATTACAAAGTGAGCACACACCAGCGATTTACAAAGATGCATTATATGAAATGGCTTCAGTCAATATTAGAAATGAAGCAACGATTGCTGGAAATATTGAAAACGCATCTCCGGCAGGAGATAGTTTACCAGTCCTTTATTGTTTAGATGCGGTGATTGTACTGAAAAGTCTTCATCAAACAAGAGAAGTATTGATCACTGATTATATTACTGGCTTAAGAAAAACAGCGCGCAAAAGTGATGAACTGATCACTGAAATCAAGATACCTGTGGAGTCATTTACGCATAAACGATGGACAAAAGTTGGCGGAAGGAAGGCTGACGCGATTAGTAAATTATCATTTGTCGGACTAGCCAATATTTTAGACAATGTTGTGTTGGATTTCAGAGTCGCATTTGGCGCAGTGAGTCCAACAGTTGTTCGTAACAAAAAGATTGAAGAACAATATATCAATCAACCCCTAGATAAATTAAAAAAACATCAACAAGAAATCCTTGATGCATATGATCAATTGATTTCTCCTGTTGATAATCAACGATCAACCAAAGTGTACCGTCGTCAAGTGAGTCTCAATATACTGAAAGACTTTATTGATCAATTATGATAAAGACAGTCAAATATGTCGAAGTAGCTAGGGGAGATAAACT
>DFNN01000077.1:10908-15194 GCA_002376065.1 Caryophanales bacterium UBA3566 | reverse complement strand
CAAGTGAAATAGGGAACCATTCTAAAATTTCATTACCATCAAATTCAGGACGACCTTCCCATTCATCAGCCATTGCGAAGATTTCTTCCCAAGTATCAAATGCATCAGGTAAGTTATCTCCATTTTCATCAGCTAAATCAACACCCAATTCTTCTAACATAGTTTCGTTCCAAGAGAAACTCATACCATCATAGAATGCAGGTAAGTAATAATCACCTTTTGTATTGATTGCTTCATAAACTACATTATGAGTTTGTTCACTACCAAGATCACCGAAATACTCATGTAATCCAAGTAAACTAGCAATGTTACCAGTAACTTCATTGTCAATAACTAAAGCAACATCTGGTGCTTCACCTTGACCAGTTTCGATACCTTGCACACCGCTTGACTCACCATTTGCTGAACCATAGTTTCTAAAAACTAATTTGTCAGCCAATTCAGGGTAAGCAGCATTCCATGCTTCAACTAAAGCAGCACCCATATCATCGCTATCTACACCGATTTCAATAACTGCTCCTTCTTCCCATTTAAATTCTTCATCATCTGCACTCCAACATGCTTGTGTACCATCTGGAGTTTCACAGTCTGCGTATCCGCGCTCTGTTTTACAAGCAGAGAGAGCGAAAATTGCCACAAAGGCTGTTAAAACTAAACCTAACTTTTTCATCTTTTTTCCTCCTATTTTTTGAAACTATTTGTTTCTTAACAACATCATTATATCACATCTTGAAAATGCTTACAAAGTAAATTAATGTGAAACGGGTTTCCTATTACTTGACAAAGCCGAAAACCTTATGTTTATAGCACTCTTTTGTTTGTAAACAAACCAACTAATATATTGTTCCTTCATGACTATTGATTTTATAATACATAAACATCATCCTTAATCCATAAGCAATAATAAATACTAGTCCTGCATATCCTAAAATAAATCCACCTAATAAGGCCGTTAACAAAGCCGGACCTGTCATTGCCACAATCACCATCTTCACAGATGCTGTATACGATATCTTTTTAATCGCAGCTTTATAATTCAATATCAACAACATAATAGATAAAATCATCACATAAATCGCAGTCTGTGCGAACTGTGTCGTATAGACAATATATATTTGCTCTCCAATATTACTATAATAAATATTTTGTAAAAACAAATCACTCACATATTCAGTATAATCCGCATCACTCATCTCTGATTCATTCGGATAAATATTGGTGAAATCGAATGTCTCAAGCAACGCATAATCACCACTCATAATATACGCAGTATCTGATGCATCAACATAGATGATCGCCATATAGTTTTCACCCAAATAAATCATCGATTCTTCAACAATATCCGTATCGAGTTCTCCCCCATATTGAATCTTATAATTGCCATATTGATCTTCCAATGTATCCTCATTACAAACCATCATCGCTTCAGTTACCCGACATGGCATTTCTTCAACATACATCTCTTCTAATGTTTCGTATATTCCATCCATATGATTGATGATGCGAACACTATCAGCAAGCCCATAAAAATTCGGCACACTAATCAAACTCACATTGACAAAAAACAACAGCAACACAAGAATCAAAGGAAACTGATTACTTTTCAACAAGGCATTATTATCAAACAACATACGGAAAAACAACTTAATTTTGCTCATCAACTCAACTCCATTTAGAAAAAGTGTGGCCATGCCACACTTCCTCTTTTATCCTTTGTCTGCTCCCTGGGTCAATCCATAAATCAAATAACGTTGCATATAAATCTGCACCATCATGATCGGAACGGCCAAGAAGAGTGCTCCACTCATAAACTTAATCGGATCATACTCATGTCCAAGTGGATCCATAAATCTAAACAACCAAATTGCGACTGTATCACGTTGTGGCATGATAACAGAAGGTAAAATATAGTCTAACCAAGGTTGCATAAATGCATTCACCGCAATGAATCCCATAATTGGAACTGCAAGCGGAATAATAATTTTTATCATTACTTGTAAATTCGTTGCCCCATCAATTGCCGCAGCTTCATCCAACGATTTTGGAATATTACGCATGAATCCGCGTACAATAAACGTATTATAAGGTATTGAACCCGCCACATAAATCAACGTCAACGCAAACGGATTGTTCAATAACCCAAATTGTCTAAAGAACATAAAGAGTGCAAGCATTCCCATGAACGAAGGAAACATTTGTAACCCCATCATTGAAAGCAACACTTTCTTTTTCCCTTTGAAACGATATCGTGAAAATGCAAACCCAACAAGTGATGATAACGCTACAACCAATACCGTATTCGTTGCCGCAATCATAAATGTTGTAAAGAATGCTTTCAAATAATCACTTACTACTTGGTCACTACCACTTTTTTCAGTAAACAACTCTTTGTAGTTAACCAAACTCCATTCACTAATTTTTGGAATGACTGGCACTTGTGCCAACTGTGTCGCATCCGTAAATGCCGCAGAAACCATCCACAAAACAGGAGTAAATACGATGGCCATCATTAATAAAAGCCATCCATAAACCAAAGAACCAAAAACAACTTTTTTCACTGTTAAACGTTTAAACCAACGTCCCAATTTCTCTTGCATTGTCATATTAGTCCTCCTCCCAGAATGATTTCAGTTTGGATAAATTATACACCGCTACAAGACCAATAAAGACGAAAATTAAGATCGAATACACACTTGCTAAATTATATTGATTTACAGTTGACTGGAAGGTCAATTTATAAATCCATGATATCAAAATATCTGTTTGCCCTGGAGCTGCTCCTAACACCCGAACACTCTCAGGAATTTGATCATTTGGATAACCTGGGCCACCACCACTTAAGAAGTAAATTGCCCCAAAGTTGTTAAAGTTGAAGGTGAACGTCGTAATAATCACCGGCGCAGTCGCCCTCAACACCCAAGGGAATGTAATAAATCGGAATTTTTGGAAATCAGTTGCACCATCAATATCCGCAGCCTCATAAAGACTCATTGGAATTGTACCAAGTACACCAGTCGTCAACATCATGAAGTAAGGGTACCCTATCCATAAGTTGACAATAATGATGATTGATTTCGCAAGCATTCCATTTTCTTTCCCAGTCAGCCACAAAATATTTCCTTCACTCGCTTGTCCAACCAATCCAATATCAGTTAAGAACCCTCGCAATGCGTCCGTCAATCCTGCATTCGCAAGTAATTGATTGAATAACCCGGCATTATCCGCAAACACGTTTCTAAATAACATCAAAGAAATCAATGCTGGGATTGCCCAAGGAATAATCAACATTACACGAAAGAATTTTTTAAATACCACATATTTACTTTCAATAATGAGTGCTTGAATAAATCCTAATACATAAACAGTCACACTACTCATTAAAGCATAGAATACTGTCCAAATAAGTACATCACCAAAGAATTTTAACCAGTCCGCACTTTCTAAAATTAATCTAAATGTACCGAATCCATCCCATTTAAAGAGTTGTTCACCAAGAGATACTCGTCCAGTCCAATTGGTAAAAGCAACTAAGAAACTAAATAAGAATGGGATTAATGTAAAGAATAAAATCAAAATAACCGCAGGAATAATGATAATGTAAGCAAAGAAATCATCCCATACTCGACGAACAAAATCTTTGTACTCTTCTATTTTATTCGTTTTGACATAATCAATATGGGTATGAAACGCATCTTTTACTGAAAAGTACCACACACTCGCAAGCAACAACAACATAGAAAAGGCAATAACACCTTCTCCAAGTAATACTTGTGAATTATCCGCACTTTTCCAAGTAAAGATTTTATCATAGATCACAATTGTTTCTCCACGATACATATCTCCTAGAACAAGTTCCCCTAAAGTAACAAGTCCCCAAATACCTTTCGTAAAGAATCCACCATAATCACGGAAGAAATAAAACGGTTCACCAGCCGCAGCTGGAAAATCACCAATTTCACCACTAAGTGCATACATATAACTACCTGTCGCAAACTCAATAACTAAAAAGAACAGCAACACCAAAAAGATTGGTAAAGCTTTATACCATTGCTTATTTCTAGCTTGACCTAACCCAGGCAAAAAGAAACTTGATAACCCTTTAAACGCTGCCTTAGGTTCTTCTCTAAACGCCCTATAAATGTTGATAAAGAAATAGACAAACTTTAATACTAAATATTTAAAGAAAGAATAAATCTTTATAACAAGGAACTCTAAGAAATTTCTTATCCATCTATATAGATTCTTTAAGAAATTCCACGTCCACCTAGGTAGATTTTTTAAGAAAT
>DFNN01000077.1:0-10554 GCA_002376065.1 Caryophanales bacterium UBA3566 | reverse complement strand
AGGTAGATTTTTTAAGAAATACACTATCCATCCAGGTAAATTTTTTAAGAAATACCATATCGAAGCTCCAAGATTCTTTATGAAAGTCCATATAGCAATTGGAATACTCACTAAGAAATGGAAAATAGTTACTATTACCTTGTGATACAAGAAAGATAACACCCTCTTAAAGATATTCCCAGACTTGTTTTGCTCATCCATAAAATCACTCCTTTTGCACTCTTTTGAATTAATTTAATTGTATCACAACAACCATTTCTTGTAAACGCTTTTAGAGTTCCTCACAATGTGGAACCATTACCACATTTTCAAACAACCAATGACCGTTGTAAAATTTATAGAACATGGTAAAATAAGGCTGAAGATATTACTAGGAGGAACAATATGAAAAGACATGAACTTGAACATCAAGCAAAATCAAACTATGCATATAGTATCGATAAAGAGACCATTCACATCAAATTAAAAGCCTTAAAAAACACTGTAAAAACCATAGAATTAATCTATGGTGACCCTTTTATGTGGGGCATGAATGAACAAACCAAAGAATTCGAATGGATGCGTGAAACCCAACAAACACACACCCTCACAAAAGAAGCTTCTACTTCTTCATATGACTATTATTTTACAGAAATCAAAGTACCTACAAAAAGAGTCAAATACGCTTTTTTAATCAATCAAGAATATCTATACGGCTCAAGAGACTTAGTAAACTTAACAGAGCATCCCAATGAACAATACAATCTATTTAACTATTTCAACTTTCCTTATATATTAGAAGTGGATCAATACGTTGCCCCCTCTTGGGTCAAAGACACAGTTTGGTACTCAATCTTTCCTGATCGTTTTTACAACAAGGATAATCAGTCAAACAACTTAACACCATGGGAAAGTGAAGAAACCTATAAAAACTCCCAATTTTATGGTGGGAACTTAAAAGGCATCAAAGAAAAACTGCCATACATCAAAGAAATGGGCTTCGATGGAATTTATATGACCCCAATCTTCTTATCTCCTTCTGCGCACAAATACGACACGATTGATTACTTTGAGATTGATCCTCTATTTGGTACAAAAGAAGATTTAAAAGCAATGATTGATGAAGCACATAGGCTTGGTATCAAAGTCATGTTGGATGCTGTATTCAATCATACATCAGTTGATCATCCCTTTTTCCAAGATGTCGTCAAACATGGAAAAGACTCCCTATATTACAACTCATTTTATATCAAAAATACACCCATCACAAAAACCAAAACAAAAAAACATGGTGGACATGTTGACTTTCACTTAGATTATGAAACATTTGCCTTTTCCCCAAAAATGCCAAAAACCAATACCGAAGACAAGGTAATGCGTGAACATTTACTCAATGTCTCTAGATATTGGATCGAACATTTTGACATTGATGGTTGGCGTCTTGATGTATCAAACGAAATCTCTCATGATTTTTGGCGTGAGTTTCGAAAAGTCGTGAAAAAAGCCAAACAAGATACCTTCATCTTAGGAGAAAATTGGGACAACTCAATGCCATGGCTACAAGGTGATCAATTCGACGCTGTCATGAACTATGAGTTTATGTACCCAATATGGTCTTATTTTGGGACCAACATCAAACAAGCAAAATACAGTGGTGAAGACTTGAAAAATACAATCAATCAAACACTCTTTTCTTACCCGAAAAACGTCATAACAAATATGTTTAATTTGGTCGACTCTCACGACACGGCAAGAATCGCAGAAGTTTGTGAAGGTAATACCAACCTTTTAAAACTTGTCTACCTATTCCAATTTTCTTTGCCCGGATCTCCAAGTATCTATTATGGTGGAGAGATTGGCCTTAGAGGAAACCATGACCCTGATAATAGACGCTGTATGATTTGGGATGAACAAAGACAAGACAAAGATCTCTTGTTGTTTATGAAACAACTCACAACAATATATCACAAAGAAAGTGCCTTTTATTCACCAAACATTACATGGATTGTTACGACAAACGATGTTTTGATTTATCAAAAAGAGAACTTAACATTCGTCATCAACAAAAGTAATATGGAACAAGAAATAGATTTATCAATAGACATTATCGGTACAGACTTATTCACAAAAGACAAAGTATCATTAACCAATCACAACACATTATCACCCTATCAAGCATTCATCATTAAGGCATAACAAAAGGAGCTTTCGCTCCTTTTTTCTATGAAACTATATGATCTTGATCCTGTTCTTCTTCCTCTTTACGTTCATGGACAGGTACACGTTTTTCTGCCGGTGCATCTTGCGTGTGATCATAATCTGGCATATGCAGTGTTTTTTGATAACGATAGACTTTATATCCTTTATATCCATCATAAGTTAAGAATCCACCCGCAGCAATACTTAACACCAAAATAATATTGATCAATACTGCCGGTGTCACATCACCAGTCATAATCACATAGGTCCCAACAATGATCGCAGCCATATGGAACGTATACAAAATCAAATCACTTTCTTCTTTATGCTCACTAGTACCATAAAAATGGACAGCACCGCGCAATAATAAAAATGATCCGATTAAATACCCAAACCAGTCTCCTAAACCATTCTCAGTCAACAATGTAATCAAGATGAGTGCCAACCCAATCCCAACATCTATCACCATTTCAATGATATTAATTGTCTTTACTGTATCATCATGTTGTGTCTTTACAAATGGGACCAATCTAACCACCGCGGCGATGATGATGATCGCACCAATGAATGGAATGACAATCCCTTCTCCATCACCAAATCTTAAAAACAATGCAAGGCCAACCAATAAAGCCGCACCCAAAATCTTCATCAACCAGAAATATTGTTTAATTGTACTCATAAAGACCTCCCTTAAACTTCTTTTATATCTATATTCTATCACTTTTTTATAAATATTCCACATAAATAAAAAAATCCTAAACAATTGGAAATCACTCATTGCAGAACCTCTGCTCTACTATGGTGGTGGCCTCTTGCTTTTATTATTAGGATTCCCTCAGTAAAACCCAAGGGCATTCACACAAATAAAGCCTCAGCCCCTTATACAAAATGTTGGGGTCGCAGTTTGAGTGATTTCCAATCATCAAGGATGATCCTGTAAACATCAATCGATGATTACACTTATATTATACCCATTTTAAAAAGTCGTGTCAATTGTCCTACCCTTAAAATAGGGTCTTTCTAAATAGCATAACCACTTAAAAAGAGCCTTTTTAGGCTCTTTTTTCTGTAAATAATATGTAAAATATAAAGATATCAATCTAGTAATCTCTTACTCAACTGGTCAATCAAAATCGCCCCAATAGGCGCGGTCAAAAAGATTGATAAAACCGCAATCATCAACATTTCCTCACCAAATGCAAAGCCCATCGCAAGGGGAATACCACCAATCGCTGCTTGCACTGTTGCTTTCGGTGTATAACTCACCATTGTAAAGACCCTTTCTTTGTTGTTTAACGATGTCTTCACTGTACTAAGCCAAGAACCAACCATTCTAAAGAAAACTCCAACAGCGACAAATAATACCGCAGCCAATCCTACTTCTGTAATGACGCTAATATCTAAGAGCGCCCCCACAAGGACAAACAACATAATCTCTGAAGCAACCCACAATTTTGAGAATTTCCCACTCAGTCTTAGTGACAATACTTGATATTCTTTTTGAATCGTCATCCCTAGACTCATAATGGCAATCAATCCAGATATAAAAATAACTTCTTCTAACATATCTTGTATATACATCATTGAAAAAGCAACCGCAAACAAAATCATCACTTTCACTGTATCTCGCATATGAAATCTTTGAAAGAATACCACAAGCAATTTTCCAATCACCACACCAAATAAGATTCCCAAAACAATCGCTAAGAGAATACCCAATACCATCGGGATATTCGGTGTAGACCCACCAACAAGCAACAACATCGAACTAAAGATCACAATCACAACGACATCATCAATTGACGCAGCGGCCAAAATCATTTGTGGAATTTTTTTATTGGTTCCCATTTTCTTCTCAATCAAACCAATCATACTCGGAACAATCACCGCAGGCGAAACGGCCGAAACCATACTAGCGAGTAAAAATGCACTAGGATAATCCAAATCAAATAGGAAATGCCCAAGTGTTCCAAGGACACCTATTTCTAATAGTGCGGGTATAAAACTAAGCAATAAAGCCGGTCTCCCCACCGCTTTTAAATCTTCAAAATCAAGGGTCAATCCAGCTCGCAATAAAATAACAATCAACGCGATTTCTCGTAAATCACTTGATAATAACAAAATATGCCCATCAATCAAATCAAACACATAAGGACCCAATAAACTCCCCGTCACCATCATAAAAATGAGTGGCGGAATGTGCATCCTCTTGGCAATATTTCCAAGTAGTAAACTAACAAATATGATTAATGCAATACTCTCTAACATGTTCTTCACCTCACCATATTAAAAAATGACTCCATACCAAAAAAAATGGTAGAAGTCATCAGCGTTTTACGCGGTTTATGCTTACGCATAGGGCGACATTCATGCCCTCATTAAGCATTTTATCATAAAAAAGAAAAAAAATGTAGAACATTCTACATTTTTTCTTATTTTAAGGCTTTTTTCGCAGTGTCGACGATGCTTTTAAATCCAGCTTCATCATGAACAGCAATGTCAGCCAACATTTTGCGGTTTACTTCAACATTAGCTTTGTTAAGTCCATTGATCAATTTTGAATATGATAATCCATGAATACGTGCAGCTGCGTTGATTCTTGTGATCCATAATTTACGGAAATTTCTTTTTCTTTGTTTACGATCACGATACGCATAAGCAAGTGATTTCATGACTTGTTCGTTTGCTGTACGGTATAAGATATGTTTTGATCCAAAATATCCTTTTGCTAATTTTAATACTTTTTTACGTCTAGCTCTCGTTTGCACTGAACCTTTAACTCTTGGCATATTGGTTCCTCCTAATCATTCTATAGTTTATCGCTTACTTAACGTAAGTAATTTGTTGTTTGATACGTTTTAAATCACTTTTTGAAACTTGCATCGCTGTGCGATGACTTCTTTTAGAAGATTTAGATTTTGCACTTAATAAATGCACACGAAAAGCATGAGATGCCATTACTTTACCAGTAGCGGTTTTTTTCACTCTTTTTTTCGTACCTGAATGAGTTCTTAATTTCGGCATAGTATCTCTCCTTCTTATTTATCTTTTTTCGGTGTCAAGGTCATAAACATACTACGACCATCTTGTTTTGGCTTACTTTCAACATCTGCGATGTCTTCGCAACGTTTTGCAAAATCCATCATTACTTCGCGACCTTGGTTAGTATAAGCCATTTCACGTCCGCGAAAACGGATTGAAATTTTTAATTTGTCGCCTTTTTCTAAAAATTTGCGACCATTACGCAACTTTGTTTCAAAGTCATGCGTATCAATTTTTGGTGATAAGCGTAGTTCTTTTAACGATACTATTTTTTGATGTTTCTTCGCTTCACGTTGTTTACGTTGTTGTTCATACTTGTACTTGTTGTAATCCATAAATTTCGCAACTGGCGGTTTTGCCGTTGGAGCGACCAACACTAAGTCCAAATTTTTCGTAAACGCCATATCGAGCGCTTGTGATGTCGGAATGACACCTAATTTTTCACCATCATCTGTAATAACCATTACTTCTCTTGAACGAATTCCTTCATTCAAGATGTCCTCATCACCACGTTTTTGAGGCATTTTTTGACTTCCTCTAATAATAATTCCACCTCCTATAATATTTTTAAAATATATGGAAAGACGAATAAAAAAGTGTGCGTGCATAATGCACCCACACCAAATATGTTTTTATATCATATTCGTAGCGTCAACCTACCGATTCATCGATCAGGTGAGAGTGGGTACTCTTCTTTCCACATTGCAACTAAAAGTATATCATATTACACGCAATTGTCAACTATTATTCATCATCTTTCGGACGAATAAAGTTTTTCGCGTAATCTTCTTTATTGATTTGTTTGTTTCTCGCAATCGCAAGCGCTCCTTTAGGAACATCTCTTGTCACTGTAGAACCCGCTGCGATGAATACTTTATCGCCTATTGATACTGGAGCGACAAGATTGGTGTTACAACCAATAAAGACATCATTCCCAATAATCGTTTGATGTTTATTGACACCATCATAGTTGACCGTAATTGATCCACAACCAAAGTTGACATTTTTTCCTGTAGTCGCATCACCAATATATGCCAAATGCGCTGCTTTTGTGCCTTTGCCAGTAGTTGATTTTTTCACTTCAACAAAGTTTCCAATTCGGTTGTCTTCTCCAATTACTGCGCCATTTCGTAAATGTGCAAATGGTCCAACAATACTATCTTTGTGAATCTCACTATCAAAAACCAAACTATGTTTGATACGAACATTCTCATGGACTTTTGATGAATGAACTTCGGTATTTGGTCCAATTTTTGATCCTTTTTTGATGATTGTTGAACCTGTAATATATGTATTTGGATAAATCACCGTACCGCCCTCAATCAATACATTATGCCCAATCGTCACTGTCTCAGGATTGATGATACTTACACCTTGTAACATATGTTTTTTATTGATATGATCGCGCAAATATTTTTCTGCGATACTGATTGAATATAAATCATTGACACCCATTACTTTGTAAGAATCCCAAAGTTCAAAAGCACCTACTTTTTGTTTATTATTACGCATAATAGAAATAATATCTGTTAAGTAATATTCTTTCTTACGAGGATTCTCTTGTATTTGTTTTAAGGCATCAAACAAATACAAATTGTTGACGACATAAATCCCTGTATTGATTTCTTTAATCATTTTCTGTTCTGGTGTACAATCATTTTGCTCAACAATCTTTTCTATACGACCCTCTTTATCTCGAATAATGCGACCATAACCATATGGATTATCAAAGGTTGTTGTTAATACGGTGATATCATTGTTTGCACGAGTATGCATTTCCAATACATTATTGATGACACTTTGATCAACCAAAGGCATATCACCAAGCATAATAATCGTGTTACCTTCTTTTCCACGCAGTAAATCTTCCGCCATTAATACCGCATGACCTGTTCCTAACTGTTGCTCCTGAACAGCGTATTTTACACGTTCTTTTAATACATTTTCAATGTATTCTTTTTTATGACCCACCACACAGATGGTTTCATCTATGTCACTCACTTCAATATGTTCAATGATGTATTCAATCATTGGCTTTTTCAAGATTGGATACGCACATTTTGGTAATTCTGTACGCATTCTCGTTCCTTTACCTGCCGCTAAAACAACCGCATATGTTTTCATTATACTTCATCCTTTACTTGATTGATTACAGACACAATTTTGTTTGTATATTCTTCGACCAACTCACGCGTTTCTGCACTAATCGTTACTCGAATGAGCGGCTCTGTTCCACTTTTTCGAATCAATACTTTCCCATCAGACCCAACAAGCGAACGTACCTCTTCAATAACGTTTTTCACACGACTATCTTCTAAGATGCCATCACCAAATGTACGAATATTGGTTAATAGCTGTGGCCACATATGAACATCACTCGTTAGTTCAGCCAAGGTTTGCCCCTTACGATGTAATAAATCTAATAGATAAAGTCCAACAAACAAACCATCACCCGTCGGTGTAAAATCACGCATAATAATATGTCCACTATTTTCTCCACCAATACTAGCGTCATGTTGTTCTAAGGCTTCCATTACATATTTATCGCCAACCTTGGTTTGAATCACTTCTATTCCTGCACGATTCAACGCTTTTATTATCCCAATATTACTCATCACTGTTAAAACGACTTTATGATTTCTTAATAATCCACGATCTAATAAATCTTTTGCGATGATATAAACAAGCAAATCTCCATCATATAGTACCCCATCACCATCAACTACCAGTACACGGTCCCCATCACCATCAAAAGTCAAACCAATATCACAGTGATGATTCTTTACAGTTTCTTGGATATTTTCAACATAAGTACTACCTACTTGATCATTGATGTTTCTTCCATTTGGGTTGTTCCCTACATGAATCATATCCTTAAAATATTCACGCATGATTCCTGACGCAACCAAATGGTTTGCTCCATTCGCAGAATCAATCGCCACACGTAAATCAAATGGCTCAAGTTCAATTTGCTCTATCAAATCCAAATATGCATCAAACACATCTTCTCCACCAAACACCTTTCCTAAAGTCATCACTTCAAAAGACGGTTGGTGATCAATATATTCTTCAATACTTTGCTCTTGATCTTCATTCAATTTTCTACCTTGATGGAATACTTTAATTCCATTATCTTTATAAGGATTATGTGACGCTGTAATCATCACTCCACTAATCTTATTTACACTCGCATAATAACTAATCATCGGAGTTGGTAATACCCCCGCGACAATCACATTAATGCCCATACTCTGTGCACCGCTAACAACGCTATACATCAATTCGCTACTAGATTCTCTTGTATCCATTCCAACAACCAATGTCTCTGTATTCAACGCTGTTTTTAAACTTTGTCCAAGTTTAAAAGCCATCGCACTATTCAACTCTAAGCCAAAACGTCCCCTAATTCCATCTGTCCCAAAATATTTTCCCATACTAGCCTCCAAATCTTCTATTCTTAAGTAGTTTTTACTCTACTGTTACACTCTTCGCTAAGTTTCTTGGTTTATCAATATCATACCCACGCTGTAATGCTGCATAATACGCAATCAATTGCGTTGGTACAACTGTTAAAATCGGACTAAACAACTCATATACATCATCTAATACAATTTGATCTGTCGTTTCATGAACCGCTTTTGTTGAAATCACAATTGTCGCCGCTCCACGACTCTTTACTTCTTGCAGATTGCTTCTCGTATTATGGTTGATCTTACGTTGAGAAATAATCGCAATCACAGGCGTTCCTTCTTCAATCAACGCAATGGTTCCATGTTTCAATTCACCTGCTGCGAATCCTTCTGTTTGAATATAACTGATTTCTTTTAACTTCAAACTTGATTCTAAACACGCATAATAATCAATTCCACGACCTATATAAAAACAATTTCGTTTGGTCAGTTTTTCTCTCACCAATTCTTCAATATACTCTTTCTTATCAATCACGTTTTCCATACTTATTGCTAGTTTTGATAACTCTTTACGCAAATTGATGTGTTGATCACTCAATGTATAAGCAAGAATTGCGAGTATCGCAATTTGCGCAGTATACGCCTTCGTTGATGCGACCGCAATTTCTGGTCCCGCATGAATCTCAACAAAATGATCCGCCTCACGAGCCAGTGTCGATGTTTTCACATTCGTAATTGTTAAACTACGATATCCTTTGGCTTTTATATTGACCAGTACTGCTCTTGAATCCGCTGTTTCACCACTTTGTGAAATAAATATAAACAAAGGTCTTTTGCTTAATAATGGCATATTATAAGCAAATTCACTCGCAATATGCACCTCACAAGGTATTCCCGCCATTTTTTCAAACAGCTCGCGTCCAATCGCCCCAGCATTCATCGAAGTACCTGCGGCAATAATATAAAGGCGATTACTTTCTTTAATCGCTTTTTTCACTTCACCATTTAACGTTACTTTTTCACCATCAAAATAACGACCAATAATTTGTCGAATGACACTTGGTTGTTCGTTGATTTCCTTCAACATGAAATGGGCATATTCACCCTTTTCAATGTTTAGATAATCAACATCTATCGCTTTTACTTCATACTGCATCTCTTTCCCAATGATATCATAAATAGCCACAGTATTACCTTCGATTTTCACAAAAGAATGATCATCTAAAGGGATGTATTCTTTTGAAAATCCAACAAGTGCCATCACATCACTACCAACAATAATACCGTTATCACTTAACCCAATTAATAAAGGACTTTTGTTTTTCGCAGCGTACATCTTATTTTTTTCAGTTCGATCAATAATCGCGAGCGCATAAGAACCTTCTAACAAACTCATCGTTTTTCTGATTGCTTCTTCTACGGTCAATTTTTCACTAAATTTTTCAATCAAATACGCAATGACTTCTGTATCAGTATCACTCTTAAAATTGCGACCATCTAAATACTGATTCTTCAATTCTTTATAATTTTCTATCACACCATTATGAACAATAAAAAAACGCCCATCTTCACTATCATGTGGATGTGAATTCACTTGATTAGGTACACCATGTGTTGCCCATCTTGTATGTCCTATCCCCTGATGTGATACAAAATCGATACCCGATATTTCTTCTAAATGTGCTACACGACCCTTATCTTTAAAAATATGTAGGGTACCATCACCTTCACCAGACAGTGCAATTCCCGCTGAATCATACCCTCTATATTCAAGACGATGAAGCCCTTTAATGATTATTTCTCTTGCATTTTCATTTCCCAAATACCCCACGATTCCACACATAAAATCATCTCCTTTATCAACAATTAAATATAACATAAAAGCACTATTTTCTCAATATTTAATTTATGAGGTCAGCATTTT
>DFNN01000068.1 GCA_002376065.1 Caryophanales bacterium UBA3566 | reverse complement strand
TCAATATCAAGCGCATTCGCACCAATACCATAAACAGTTTCCGTCGGAAAAACAACGTTTTTCCCAGTCATAAACGCTTCTTTTATATCCATTTTTACTTCTAGAGAATCTAGTTCATTCACTCGATAAATCCTTGTATCAACCATCATAAAACTCCTATCTTGCTTCAACGATTATTTCTTGTAACTCTTCTTCTAATACTTCTACTTCCTTAACTAGTTTATCTCTTTCATTCTTCAAGCTTCGTAAAGCATCATCAATCGAACGATTCGTCGATGATACATCATCACGCGCCGCGTTGATCCTTCTTTGGACATGGATATCTGTAAAAATATTATCAAACCAAATATCAAACGTCTTCACAAAACCAGAAAACGTCAACTCATCAGTATACGTTTTTTGTACATCATTCATTTCACTTTTGAAACGTTCCAATGAATGATTTGCACGACTCATATCACTTTGAGCACTTTTTAACTTGTTTTGCTTCACCATAGAAGAAATCAATGATTTTTTACTCATGATATCATAAATACCCCAATTACGCGCACTATTCAATGTAGCGCTTGCTTGATGAAGTGCATTTTGCGCATGTTCTCCTGCGCGTAATGCTTCATCAATTTCTTTGATCATTGTTTTCTTTTTGATGATTTCACTATCGATTCTAGTGATATCTTCCCTTACACTAGGCAACTGTTTTAACAATGTTTTTTTCTCATCAATCAACCGTTGATATGTACGCTCTTTACTGATGATATCATCTAATCTCTTCTTTTCATAAGCATACTCATCTTCTATCAACGCAAGTTCACTATCCATACGGTCTACCAACATTTTCGCGTCCAACATCTCACGCTCTTCTTTTGCTAGTTTATCTTCATTTTTACCAATTAATCGATAATAAAGTGACGCCAAACTCAAACTCTTTAACGCCTCGACATCTTTCTTCTCTTGATGATATATCGCAAACGTCCTTTGTCTTTTCGTTAGATGTTGATCAAGTAATGTTTTTAATTCTTTTACCCTTAGCTCAACACGTTCTTTTAATAATACATCTTCCTCTAATTCTTTTAAGTTTTGATTGATCTCTTCAAGCATAATCTTCACCCCAACGATATTATATCGTATCACCTCTAAAAAAGAAAGTAACTAAATACTTAAAGAGTGCAAAATGATTTTTGAATAGGCAACTTAAAAGTGCTATAATAAATTGTAATATAAAGATAACAACTCTTTTCAGTAAAAGTACTACAAGAAGATGAAATTTCAACTACGGCAGTAATCTAAAAGTCGTATTTACTTGTGGGAGAGTAAGGAGAATGTTATGAAAGATTATACAAAAGTAAGATTTAAAGGAGAATTCCGACATTATCAACAAAACATACTAGACAATGTGAAAACCCATTTAAAGAACAAAAAAATTCATATCGTTGCTGCTCCAGGAAGTGGAAAAACAACCTTAGGAATTGAACTGATTCGACAGTTAGACAAGCCAGCACTAGTCTTGTCTCCTTCACTGACCATTCGTAATCAATGGGGAGATCGGTTTGAACACGGATTTTTAGACGATCAAGAAACGATTGATGATTATGTTTCCTATTCACTAAAAGATCCAAAATTGATGATATCAATTACATATCAAGGACTTCATGCTGCTTATTATCGTTTATTAGATGATGAAGAAAATGAGGATGAATTGATTGAAAAGAAAACAGTACATGATTACTCTGATTATGATTTAATTAAAACAATGCGTTTCCACCAAATAACAACAATTTGTCTTGATGAAGCCCATCACTTACGAAGTGAATGGCATAAAGCATTGGTTGAGTTTATCAACAAATGTGGTACTGATATCACGATTATATCTTTAACAGCAACACCACCTTATGACTCAACACCAAATCAATGGGAAAAATATATTAATCTATGTGGTACGATTGATGAAGAAATTTTCGTTCCTGAGTTAATCGCCCGAAATAATCTATGTCCGCATCAAGATTATATCTATTTTAATTATCCTTCGAGTGAAGAAAAACAAGATTTAAAAGACTATAAATCAAAAGCGATGAAAACAACAAAAGAAATCATTGAATCGTCTCACTTTACTACCATAACAAATGACTTCCTTCATCACTATTTGGATCCAAGATATAATATATTTGAAGACATTGAACATTACATCACACTAGTGAATATTGCGAAATCACAAAAACATAAAATACCATCAAAATTAAAACAAATCATCAAACAAAGAAAATTCCTCAACAAATATCATACAGCCCAAGTCGAAGAGTTGTTTAAATACATCATTAATAATCCTGAACGATTTGGGGTTGAACATGCGGCATACATAAAAAAAATGTTAACAGATACAAAATTGATTGAGAAAGGTCGAGTGAATCTAGACGACAATGCTATGCTTAAAAAAGCATTGGTTTCTTCGATTGGAAAACTACGAAGTATAGCAGCGATATCTCAGTTTGAAAGTACAAACATGGGTAGTGAACTTCGCATGTTGATACTTACAGATTATATTCGTGGAAATCAAATAACCATGATTGGAACCGACGAAAGCAACACTACAATGGGCGCCGTCCCAATATTTGAAGAAGTAAGGCGCACGGTTTCTCCTAATGTACATATCGTCATTCTAACAGGCTCTTTGGTCATTGTTCACGAAAACATTCTACCGCATTTAGACCTTGAAGCCAAAAATCAACATACTGCCTACAGTGCAAAAAAGATAGATCATGTTCCTTATCGAATCATCAATTTCAAATCTTCAAACCGTGATAAAGTACATATCATGACAAGATTATTTGAAGCAGGCCATATCCAAATTATGATTGGAACCAAAGCACTCCTTGGAGAAGGATGGGACTCACCAAGCATCAACACACTAATTCTCGCAAGTTTTGTAGGTAGTTTCATGTTAAGCAATCAAATGCGAGGGAGAGCCATCAGGGTCGACCCAAACAAACCAGAAAAAATAGCTTCTATATGGCACTTAGCCACCATAGAACCTGGTTTTCTTGATGTTGAAGATGTCTTAAAAAACAAAAAAAAGAAACGTAAAATTGATGAACACACAACCATCAAATCCCATGACTATGATACATTATCAAGACGTTTTGAATCATTCTTAGGACCAATTTACTCTAAAAAAGGAATTGAATCTGGAATCAAACGCATCGACATCATTAAACCTCCATATGGAGAAAAAGAGTTTAAAGAAATCAATGAACAAATGTTTATGTATGCAAAAGACCGAGAGTCCGTAAAAGAAAAATGGAATGCCATAGTCACAAAATCATCTAAGCATGAAATCTTAGAAGTGAGTGAAGTACCTCCTAAAGTATGGCCACTCGAAATATTCATTGTTGATTTTTTAAGATTCTTATTTGGGACTTTTCTCTTTGGACTACTTGCCTATTTCTTATTTCCATTATTGTTAAAAACGACATTCGGAACTTACATTGCACTATTTTTAGGACTACTATATCTCATATTCCTAGTGCGTGAGTTGCCAAAAGTCTTAAGCAACCGCAATCCAAAGAAATCCGTTCATTCTCTTGGCAGTGTATTACTTAATACATTAAAAGATCTTGATAAAATCATGTCACCAAAAGCCACCGTGGTCACCAAACGTAATGTCATCACGAGAAAGATTGATTGTAGCATCGCCAAAGCAACAAGACGAGATAAAATGGTGTTTTCTGCGGCCATTAATGAACTGATGACACAAATAGACAATCCAAGATACGTGATCATTAAAAAACGTAAACTATTCAAAAAAACATATTATAACTACTGGGCTTCTTATTCTGTCCCAAAAGACATTGCTGCAAAAAAGGACGATGTCGAACTATTTGCTAAGAAACTATCATTCCTAAAAGGACGATATGCTGTAGTATATACTCGCAGTGTTGAAGGACGAGAAGAACTATTAAAATGCAAACGTAAATCAAGATTGTCAAGACATCTCATCAGGATAAAAAGTAACCGAGTTGTCAAAACCTAACAAAAACATCCCAATAATACTATTCGTTATTGGGATGTTTTTTTATCTTCTTTTTTTGCGACGTTTCTTTTGATGTTTCATATAAGCTTTTTCAGACAAACGTCGTTGTTTCCACTGAGAGATAACTTCACTCAGTGGAAACCCATAAAAATCACTGATTGTTTGTAATTCTTCATCTGTTAATTCAGGTTTTAAAAACAACTCTTGATACACTTCATCCATCTTATCAAATTCAGCCTGTTTATCGATTTTTACTTTTGTGTTAACCGAAGGCTGTTTTTTCTCTTTAGGCTTTGCTTTGATCGGTTTAGCCTCAGTGTAATTACTTGGCTTTACCTTATTGGATTTGTTGTTGATGTATTCCTGTTCATCAAATGTTTGATCAAGCATCTCTGGGTGTTCCACAAGATTAGCCATCTTGTTTAAATAAGATTTTGCATACTCTTTGGTACACTTTGTTGCTTTTGCAAAATCATTGATCATATCGTCTGTTATATCAGGGTGATGTTGCAATTGCTCCATACCCATGAGTTGATCCTCAAAGGATGGTGTATCTTCAGCCTCTTCTTTTCTCATTTGACTCAGTTTACCTAGGATTTGTTTTGGTTTCATACCGGTCATTGCTGCTAATTCATTCAATTCATATTCGTTGAGTGGAGCATCGTCGTCAATATTTATCTCCTCTGATTGATTATGTTCGATGAATTCTTCAACACCTGCATTTCTTCCTTCTTCTAACATTTCCCGACAGTTCACTAGAGAGTTATTTAAATCATCAAGATACGCCAGTAATTCATCATTGATTTCAATACTTCCATCATTGATTTGGTCATTCACTCGTCCTACTTCACTTAATATTTTCATCATTTCATCGATTGTTACTTTGGCCACGCAAATCCCTCCTTGTTAATCATACATTGATCTCTTATTTACCTTTAAAATGAACAATGGACTGAATTATCAATAATTTTCTACTTCACAGTATTCTCTCATAGGAATATCTGTACTAAATGGAAATTTTCTCTTCATCACAATTATTCATCTATTTCGTCAATATTCCACTTTGCATAAAGTGTAATATCTTCAGAGGGCATGGTGGTAAATATGTACACAGTTGTCAATGCTTGATCAATATACCACCCA
>DFNN01000118.1 GCA_002376065.1 Caryophanales bacterium UBA3566 | reverse complement strand
CTTACAACATTGTGCAAAACAATCAAGCACAAGTGCAACATGAGGCAACTGTATCGAAAGTGAGTGAAGAACAACTCTTCTATTTAATGAGTAGAGGACTCACAGAAGAACAAGCAACTGAGATGATTATTATGGGATTCATAGAACCGTTTGCGAAAGAATTACCTATGGAATACGCTGTAGAATTGAATCAATTGATTAAGTTAGAGATGGAAGGTTCTATCGGATAAAGACTTTAAACAGGACATTAGTCCTGTTTTTGTTTGATTGCTTTTATACATTGACAGATTAGGTATAACAAGATATAATATACATAAGTAGATTAGGTATAGGAGGAATACGATGGAAGAAAAATTACAGAGCTATGTAGAATATTATTTTCGGTTTGATCGAAGTGAAGATGTAAAAGAAAAAAAGGCTGAGGTACTAGCGAATCTGATTGATCGGTATGAAGAATTATTGAATGATTATGATGAAGATAAAGCGTATGTCGAAGCAATTAAATCAATGGGTGATTTTTATCAAGATGAGGTAATTGAACATCCATTATTAGCGGATACTGGATTACTGGTTGCTTTAGTTACTGCCATATTTGCGCTAGTAGGGGTATTATTTAGTAATGTCTTAGGTATTGTGCTTGTGATGTTGAGTATTTCTTTGTTTGCGGCAAGTAGTTATTATCTTGTTAGGCATGCGAAAGTTGTATTAAACGATGAAAAAGATTTAGACAAAATGAAATTTCATTTACAAAAGATTTTTTCTTATATGAAAGCATCCTTTACATTTTGGTCGATTACATTATCCTTTCTTGGGGCGAAACTGATTTATAGTTTGGTGATATCAATGGCCTTTCTTGGTGGGATGAATAATGGATTTTCAATGGATGATGTTGTTGTGTTGTTGGCAATTAGCTTTATTGTTTTCGTTATATTACTCGTTATTTTCTTAGTGTTAAGCAGAGTATTATATAGTCGATTAATGCATCAGTATTATTTGATGACTGGTGATGATGATGTGGATAGTATGGTCTCTAGTGGTTTATCGTTTATCAAAGATAAATCTCCTAGTGAACATCATGAAGTTAGAGGATTCTTTTATACACTGTTAAGCGGTAGGTATTTTATTCCTGTGTATTTTACTGTTTTTTGGTTAATTGCCTTGCCTTTTGGTCTGGAAATTGTGACGTATGGGAGGAATTGGTCTATTGAATTTGGGAATTTCTTTTCTTTTATTCTATTGAGTCCGGCTTATCATTATACCTTCCCTAGAGTTATCTTAGCTTTATTGAGCATTGGTCTATACGTAATGATTGGCTTATCGTATTTTGTGAAAAAAATCTCTGATAAGATGATCGTGATTGGTAGTTATGGTTTGATTGGTCTGTATATTCTAACAGTGCTGTTAAGTAATTTATATGTTTTCAACTGGTATATCGAAGGTGCTATATTTGGATATTTCTTCTTGATGGGTCTATTTACAATGATTGTGCTTGTACTCCGTATGTTTGTGCTTCCTAGTAAGCGTGATAAGTAATGAACTTAGTAGGTGATATTTTAAGAGGATACACCGACATGTTGTTACTCGCAGTATTAGAAGAGCGTGATTCATATGGTTATCAAGTGAATCAGTTATTACAAGAAAAAACAGATGGTGCATTTTCTTTAACTGAGGCAACACTATATACGAGTTTCAAGCGACTTGAAAAACAAGATTGTATTGTATCTTATTGGTTAGAGACAAAAAATCAAAAGAAAAGGAAGTACTATTCAATTACGAGTAACGGGAAAAAATTGTTAAAAGAAAAGAAAAAAGAATGGGAAGAAGCAAAGGCATTGATTGAACAAGTGTTACAAAAAAATCACCAATGATACAAGGGTTTGACTTTGTCATTTAATAAAAGAATGTTATACTAGATATGATGAATAGATTAAGAAATTTGAGGAGTGAAACAATGGAACATTCAATTAATACGATTCGTTTTTTAGGTGTTGATGCGGTTAACAAAGCGAATAGTGGACATCCAGGTATTGTACTCGGTGCGGCACCAATGATGTATACATTATTTACAAAACATTTGACTGCGACACCAAAGAAAAGTGATTTCTTTAATAGAGACCGTTTTATTTTGGCAGCGGGACATGGTAGTGCGATGCTTTATGCGACATTGCATTTAGCAGGATATGATTTATCAATTGATGATTTAAAAGATTTCCGCCAATTAGGATCAAAAACACCAGGACATCCTGAATATAGACATACTGATGGGGTTGATTCTACCAGTGGACCTTTAGGACAAGGAATTGCGATGGCTTCAGGAATGGCAATTGCTGAGCGATACTTAGGTGCGACATTTAATCGTCAAGGATTTAACTTGATTGATCATTACACATACGCATTATGTGGAGATGGTGATTTACAAGAAGGTGTTACGCAAGAGGCAATGAGTTTGGCTGGGCATTTGCAGTTAGAAAAATTGATTGTACTATATGATTCAAATGATATTCAGTTAGATCAAGAAGTTGCGGCTGCGAATAGTGAAGATGTAAAAATGAAATATGAGTCAATGAATTGGCATTATCAATTGGTCAAAGATGGTAATGACATTGATTCAATCAACCAAGCAATATTAGAAGCGAAAAAAAGTGATAAACCGTCAATCATTGAAGTCAAAACAATTATTGGTTTTGGTAGTAACGTGGCTGGAGATAGTGCAGCGCATGGTGCGCCAATTGGTGCAGAAGAAACAGAAAATGTTCGTCAAAAATTAGGATATGAAGAAGGACCTTTTGAAGTAAATAGTAAAGTATATGAGGACTTTAATGATACGTTTGTTCGTCGTGGTGATGAAGCACTAGATGAATGGGTAAATATGTTTGCGGCTTATAAAGAGGATTATCCAGAACTTGCAAAAGAGTTAGAAAATATTATCAAAGGAAATGTTGAACTTGATTTTGAAACGGTATTACCTGCTTATAAAGTAGGAACCAATGAAGCATCAAGAGCGACTGGTGGAAAAATCATTACGGAGTTATCAAATCATTTGATTGGATTTATTGGTGGTAGTGCGGATTTAACGAAATCTACGAAAGCCAAAGGAATTAATGGTGATTTCTCAAAAGAAAACCCAACGGGTCGTAACATTAGCTTTGGTGTACGTGAGCATGCGATGGCAGCGATGGTGAATGGAATGACGTTGCATCATCTACAAGCATTCAGTGGTGGATTCTTTGTCTTTAGTGATTACATGAAACCAGCAATGAGAATGGCAGCGATTATGCGTATACCATCAACCTATGTATTCACACATGATAGTGTTGCGGTTGGTGAAGATGGACCGACGCATGAACCAATTGAACAACTTGCGATGTTACGATCTATGCCAAATTTAGATGTACTTCGTCCTGGTGATGCGAATGAGACAAGACATGCGTTTAGATATGCCCTTGAATCAAAAGAAACACCTGTAGCGATTGCATTATCAAGACAAAATCTAGAAACCAAAAAAGCATCAGTTTCTTATGAAGAATTTAAACAAGGTGCTTATGTTATTAGTGATAAAGAGAATTATGAAGGAATATTGATTGCGACTGGTAGTGAAGTGTCACTTGCACTTGATGTACAAGATGCTCTTGAAAAAGAGGGAATCTTAGTACGTGTTGTGAGTATGCCTTCTTATGATGTATTTAAAACAATGCCTAAAGAGTTACAAGAAACAGTACTCCCAAGCAATAAAACAAAACGTTTAGCAATTGAACTTGGGGCAACTGATATGTGGTACCGATATGCTAGTAATGTATTTGGTATCGATCGTTTTGGTGAAAGTGCTCCTGGTGATGAAGTGATTGCGCATTTAGGATTTACTGTAGAAAACCTAGTGAAAGTATATAAAGATATAAAATAAGTATATATAGGATGCCAAAATATGGCATCCTTTTTTCTAGTTTTCTATTTGTTTTTATGGTAAAATTATACATATTTGTTTGGGGGAATCAATATGAAAAGAAAAGTTCACGTATATGCAAATCACTTATCTAGCGAGATTATTTCGCTTTTTGAAGGATTGATTGATGAACATCATGTGGCTGTGATTGATAAACAGCTGTTGGTGTTTATAGATGATTTATATTATGAGAATGATATGTTAGATTATGAGGGATTGTATGAGTTGATACGTGATGATTTTTCTGTTGATTTAACGATGTTGATTGAACCATATACGGAAGAAGAATTGCCTATATCAATTGAATGTTCTAAACATTTAAAAAATATGAAAAGTGGCATTTATGGATATGAAGAAGTCTTACTTGAAGCGTTATTAAATAAAGATAAAGTGATTGTCTCTAAGTTGAAGGAATTTATTAATAGTCAGTTACACCAAGAGGTGATTCATAGTGTACGGGCATTTATTGATCATAATATGAATTCTAGTGTTACTGCGAAATCATTGTTTATGCATCGCAACACACTCAATTATCGTATTGATCAGTTTGTCTCTGCAACACATATAGAAGTGAAAACGTTTATTGGTGCGATGGTGATTTACTTGCTTTATCGTGAATAGGTTTGTGCAATGTGCACATTCCTTTTTTTTGTATGATTTACTATACTACTAGTAGAAGAATAAGAGAGGAGTTTTTTGATGGCTACGTTAACATTTAAAAACATGGATAAGGTTTATGAAAATGGAGTACAAGCAGTATTTGATTTTAATTTAGAGGTAAAAGATAAAGAATTCATCGTGTTCGTTGGTCCTTCTGGATGTGGAAAATCTACAACCCTTCGTATGGTTGCTGGATTAGAAGAGATTACTAGAGGAGAATTGTTCATTGATGATGTCAAAGTGAATAACGTTGCACCAAAAGATCGTAATATCGCGATGGTGTTCCAAAGTTATGCGTTATATCCACATATGACAGTTTATGATAATATGGCATTCGGATTGAAATTACGTAAAATGCCTAAAGATTTAATTGATGAAAAAGTTCAAAAAGCTGCAGATATATTAGGATTAACAGCGTATTTAGATCGTAAACCAAAAGCATTATCAGGTGGGCAACGCCAACGTGTTGCTTTAGGACGTGCAATTGTACGTGATGCGAAGGTATTCTTGATGGATGAGCCTTTATCAAATCTTGATGCGAAATTACGTGTACAAATGCGTGCTGAAATCATTAAATTACATGATCGTATTGAAACAACAACAATCTATGTAACACATGACCAGATTGAAGCGATGACAATGGCTTCAAGAATCGTTGTTATGAAAGATGGATATATCCAACAAGTAGGAGCTCCAAAAGATATTTATGACAATCCAAATAATGTATTTGTTGGTGGGTTTATTGGAACACCTCCGATGAACTTTGTTGAAGGAAAAGTTGTCGGAAATAAATTCGTTGGTGAAGGGGCAGAAGTAATAATCCCTAAAGCGAAATTGGATATCTTGAAGAAAAATAATATTGAAGATAAAGCGGTCATTTTGGGAATTCGTCCTGAAGATATTCATGATGATAACTTAGTAAAAGAAACGTATAAAGATGCAAAAGTGAATTTAAAAGTAGATGTTGCCGAATTGTTAGGTGCAGAAACAAATATTTATGCTAAACTTGGATCAGCAGACATTGTTGCAAAAGTTGATGCACGTGCTGATATTCATATTGGTGATGATTTAGAAGTTGCGTTTGATATGAACAAAGTGCATTTCTTTGATCCTGAAACTGAATTACGCTTAAAATAATACTTAAAAAGGCCCTCGCAAGAAATGCTTGGGCTTTTTTTGAGGATTTTTTTCAATTGATTCTTCTAGAAACTCTTTTTCATCAATGATATGATATTTTTCGGGTGATGAATGTGAATTATATCAAGCGATCAACGAGTGGTGTGATGGTCTCAAGTGAAGTGGGTTTTGTTGAGTATCAGGAAGGATTGAAATCGTTTATTAATAAGCTTTGTTATAATAGGTTGGTTAGTTATGAGGGTGTCTTGAAAGCAACAAAAGCTGTGTTTGGATATCAGAAGTTGATTCCTATTTATGTGGATACAGAAATATTGCTTTTTTCGACGCAATCAATCAGAAATCTTGATGTGTTGTTCATTAATTATCATCAAATTCATAAAATACGCAAACTGAAAAATGAAATCGAGATACTTTTTTATGATCAGAGCACTTTGCGTTTACAGATTGGTCGTGCTTTCATTAATACACAAATTAAGCGTTGTGGTGCAATAAATAATTATCTAACTAAAAAAAGCTTTGAAAGTGTTTACAATTATGGTTTATCAATAGAAATTTAAGACAAAGTCTAGTATAATGAGTTTGAGATTAAAAATGGAGGTTTTATTTATGGCTAAGAAAATTATTCGTGATTTAAAAGTAGAAAACAAAACTGTCTTAATGCGTGTCGACTTTAACGTACCGATGAAAGACGGGAAAATTACTGATGATAATCGTATTGTTCAAGCGTTACCGTCAATTCAAGACGTGATGAACCGCGGTGGGAAACTGGTCTTATTTTCACATTTAGGAAGAATCAAAACAGAAGAAGATAAGTTGAGTAAATCACTTGCGCCGATTGCGAAGAAACTAGGAGAATATTTAAAACAAGAAGTTATTTTTGTTCCACAAACACGAGGAAAAGAATTAGAAGAAGCAATTAAAGGGTTATCAAAAGGCGAAGTATTGATGGTTGAAAATACACGCTTTGAAGATTTGGATGGAAAAAAAGAATCGAAAAATGATCCTGACTTAGGTAAATATTGGGCTTCACTTGGTGACGTGTTTGTCAATGATGCTTTTGGTACTGCACATAGAAGCCATGCGTCAAATGTCGGAATTGCATCACATATGGATGAAGTAGCTGCTGGATATTTGCTTGAAAAAGAGATTAAGTTTATTGGTGGTGCAGTTGATGAGCCGGATCGTCCATTTGTTGCAATTCTAGGTGGAGCAAAAGTTGGAGATAAAATTGGTGTGATAGAAAATTTACTTAAAAAAGCTGATAAAATTTTAATCGGTGGTGGAATGAGTTATAATTTCTTAAAAGCTCAAGGTTACGAAATAGGAACTTCAATTTATGAAGAAGATAAATTGGCACTTGCAAAAGAATTACTTGAAAAAGCAAATGGAAAGATAGTATTACCATTAGATTTTAAAGTTGCGAAAGAATTTTCAAATGATGCAGAAGCACGTATTTCAGCGTACAACGATATCAAACCAGATGAAATGGGTCTTGATGTCGGAGAACAAACATTGAAATTATATGGTGAAATTCTTAATGATGCAAAAACAGTCGTATGGAATGGACCTGTAGGAGTCTTTGAATTTAGTAATTTCGCAAAAGGAACCATTGGTGTTTGTGAAATGTTATCACGTCTAGATGCCGTTACAATCATTGGTGGTGGCGATAGTGCTGCAGCTGCGATTTCACTCGGTTATGCAGATGATTTCACACATATTTCAACTGGTGGAGGAGCATCACTGGAGTACTTAGAAGGAAAAGCGTTGCCAGGTGTCGAAATCATTGACGAAATTTAATTTATGAATATCAAAGCAATAGGTGCGAAAATTAAAGAGCTTCGGCTTGAAAATGCACTTACGCAAGAAGAACTTGCGAATAGATGTGAATTGACAAAAGGGTTTATATCACAAATTGAAAACAATTTGACGTCTCCTTCTATTTCAACATTAAGTGATATTTTAGAAGTGTTGGGAACAGATCTTGGAGAATTCTTCCGTGATGAAGAACAAGAAGCCTATGTGTTCACGAAAGAAGATTTTTATGAAAAAGTGGATGAAGAAAACATGCATACCATTAGATGGATTGTTCCGAATGCACAAAAATATGAGATGGAGCCGATTATTATTGAGTTATTACCTGGTGGAAAATCTCATGAGGATAAACCGCATTCTGGAGAAGAATTTGGGTTTGTCTTAGAAGGAAAAATATTGCTTCGAGTTGGATCAAAAAGAATTATTGTGAAGAGTGGACAATCATTTTATTACATGGCAAATAAGTATCATTATATTGAGAATACATCAAAAGAGGTTGCGAAGGTTCTATGGGTCAGCACACCTCCAATGTTTTAGAAAGGAGAACGTTTATGGAAAAACAAATTATACTGAAAGATACAGTTGGGTTACACGCTGCTTTAGCTTCTAAAGTAGTGCAAGCAGCATCAAAATATGATGTTGATATTCGTTTAGAATACAAAGATAAAACTGTAGATGCAAAATCAATTTTAGGTTTAATTTCACTTGCAATTCCTAGTGGAAAAAATGTTAAAATTATTGCTGATGGTAATCAAGCTGAAAAAGCGATTGCTGAAATCGAAAAATTAATAGGATAGGATGAAATAAAAACATGAGGAAACCAATTATCGCAGGAAACTGGAAAATGAACAAAACGAGAGATGAGGCATTACAGTTTATTTATAATATCAACATGAATTTGCCCTCAAATAAAAAGGTCGAAAGTGTGATTTGTGCACAAGCACCGATATTACGTGATCTCGTGAAACGTCAAGGTGAAGAGTTGAGAATTGGAGCTCAAACCATGCATGAAAGTGATACAGGAGCTTACACTGGAGAAATTAGTGCAGCGTTGCTAGCCAATATTGGAGTGGAATACGTCATTATTGGACACAGTGAAAGACGTGCATATTATAATGAGAATGATGCAGCAATCAATCAAAAGATTCACCAAGCATTTCGTTATGATTTAACACCGATTTTATGTGTAGGAGAAAGTTTAGAAACAAGAGAAGCAAATGAAACAGATGTTTTTGTCAAAGGACAAGTCGTTGAAGATTTAAAAGGATTGGGTAGTGAGCAAGTGAAAAACTTGGTGATTGCTTATGAACCAATCTGGGCAATTGGTACCGGAAAAACCGCTACTTCTGAAATGGCAAATGAAACCATTCGTAATATTCGCGAAGTTGTACGGGACTTGTATGATGATGAAACAGCAGATGCTGTACGTATTCAATATGGTGGGAGTGTAAAGCCTGCTAATATTGAAGAATTATTGTCAATGAGTGATATTGATGGAGCACTAGTTGGAGGGGCTTCACTAGATAGTGAATCTTTCTTAGCGCTTGTTAATGCTGCTGTGAAATAAAAGAAAAACAACCATAAATCGACTGGGATTTATGGTTTTTTTGTGCGCAAAATTATGTTATAATTTAATGTAGAAAAATCAAGGATGGTGATTATTTACATGAAAAATGTAATGAAAATAGGAGTAATTATAATGTTGTTTTTTTTGGTGGGATGTGAGGAAAACATCGTTGAAGATGAAACAGCGATAGTTTCTTTTGATACAACTTTTGAAGAAAATGTTCAAGCTGTTGAGATTGAAAAGGGTGATACACTAGATAATTTACCCGAGCTGCAAAGAAGTGGACATTACTTTTTAGGTTGGTATTTGGAAGATAATTTGTTTGACCAAACTTTACCAATTGAAGAAGACATCGTATTGACTGCGCGTTTTGAGAATTATATGGACGTATATGATTATGAGTTGAGAGATGGTCAAGTTATTGTTTTAGCATATAATGGAGAACTTAAAGAACTCGTTATTCCAGAATTGATCGATGGGTATACAGTTTATGCGATTGCTGAGCAAGCATTTATGGATACAGATATACAGCGTATTGAAGTACCAGTTAGTGTGATCTATATTGGATTTGATGCTTTTCGTAATACAAAAGATTTAAAAGAGTTAAGTTTCTATGGTACGTATCAAGGTGAAGTTGAGGCAACTCTTTCGCAAGATGCGTATGATGAATGGTTAACGGACTATCATGATGTATGTGAAAAAGAAGAAGACCCAGAGCACCCCAATGATGAAAGTAAGTGGATTTTTCGTGGGGATTGTCCAATCAAAAAAGTAACAGGACAAACTGAACCTGTAGTGGTTGATGGTAAAGAGTATATTGCATATTATGTTGTGATGGATCTTGCATACTACGAAACACTGAATTATCGTAATAAAATAGGATTCAATGCATTTTATGGTTCTGCGATCGAAATCGTTCATTTACCAAGTCGATACTATATATATGATCCTTTGCATTTTGAAGGAGCTTCTGAGTTAAAAGAAATCATCATTGATGAAAATAATCAACGATTAAGCAGTATTGGTGGCATCATTTTTAATAAAGATGGGGATGAGCTTTACTATTATCCTACGGCCAAGTTAGGGAGTAGTTATACTGTCGATGCTGGTGTAGAACTGAGGTTTTCTGCACTTGCTTATGCAAAGCATTTAGAGATGATTGAAGTTGAAGAAGGACACACCCTTTATACATCTATTGACGGTGTGTTATATAATGCAGAAATGGACACAATCATCACATATCCTTCAGGCAAAATTGCTTCTGGGTTTGAAATTCCAGAAGGTGTTGAAACAATTGGCCCGAAAGCATTTTATGGGGCTACTTTCTTGGAACATATTGTTTTGCCATATGGCTTGATTACAATAAGAGAACTAGCTTTTGAAAGTACATCATTAACATCACTAAGAATTCCTGATTCGGTTAAGTTCATTGGGGGATATATATTTAAAGATGTCGAGACATTACAAGATATTGTCTTTGAAGGAAGTGTCTCAAATGATAATATACCGACTTTATTAAGTAGTCCATTTTATATTAATTTCGAAGATAGTATATATGAGAATGTAAAGATTTTTGTTCCTGATGATTCAATTGATGAGTATAAATTGTTGGGAGAATTAAGGCATATGAGGGACAAGATTTTTCCTTTATCACAAAGAGAGTAATCAAAAAACCAGTCTTAGATAAGGCTGGTTTTTTTGGTATTAAAAAAGGATGCCTAAGCATCCTTTTAAGTATTATCTGTTGTAGTATTCTACAATTAAGTTCTCTTTGATTTCTGTTAGAATTTCTTGACGTTCTGGTAAACGTACATAAGTTGCTTCTAATTTGTTTTCATCGTAACTGATGAATTCAAGTCTTGTTACAACTGAATCTAACGCATCTTTAATAATATCGAACTTGCGAGCTTTTTCAACTAATCCAATCACTTGTCCTGGTTGTACTCTGTATGATGGGATGTCTGTACGACGTCCATCAACTGTGATGTGTCCATGTGCAACAAGTTGACGTGATTGTCTACGAGTTTTTGCAAAACCTGCACGATAAACTAAGTTGTCTAATCTTGATTCTAATAAGAATAAGAAACTCTCACCTTGTTTACCATGTAATTTTTTTGCCTCGTTGAATGTTTTACGGAATTGTCTTTCGTTTGCACCGTAAGTGAAACGAACTTTTTGTTTTTCTTGAAGTTGTACTCCGTACTCACTGATTTTTGTACGTCTTTGCCCGTGTTGCCCTGGAGCATAAGGACGTTTTGATAATTCTTTACCAGTTTCAGTAACAGAATATTTTAGACGTCTAGAAATTTTCCAGCTTGGTCCTGTATAACGCGCCATATTGTATTCCTCCTTTTATTTTTATTTACACGTAGTGGAGTTGATAACACTGTTTACGCTAGGTTATTTTAATCGTTTCATCTCGTCAGCGGAGACTACTAAGAACCCTTCTCGGAATAGCCTTTTGATACGTAAGAATGATATCTAGCTGCCTTTACTACATATGCGCAACCTATATTATATAGACAAGGATGTCTTTTGTCAACTATTAATGTCTATTTTAGGAAGGTTTTTAAGATTTCTACCGCTTTTTCTAAGTATGCTTGATCAACAGCGTCAAAATGGTTGATGAGTGGTGAATCAATATCCAAAACGCCTGATAATGTATCTGTTTTAAACGGAATTACAATCTCACTTTGAGAAGCAGCGTCACATGCGATATGACCAGGGAATGCATTCACATCTTCAACCACGACTGTTTCATTATTTTGATAAGAGGTTCCACAAACACCTTGTCCAATGGTGATTTTACTGCATGCGACGTTTCCTTGAAAAGGACCTAAATATAGTTCCTTATCTTCTTCTAAGTAAAAACCGACCCAGTTGATACCATTGATAAAATAGTTGAGTAAGGCACTCATATTCGCCAAATTAGATATGATATGGTCATTTTTGGATAATGTATGTGGTAAGTATTCTAATATAAGTTGATAATTTTCTTCTTTTGTGTCTTTTTTGGGAATCGCTGTGAACATTCTAATCACTCCTTCGTGAAGATTTTAATCAATTTTTAGCAATTATGCAATATATATGATAGAATTATCTTGATTTGGAGAGTGATAGAATGAATGAACGAATTTTGGTGCGTTATGGTGACTTGATGTTGAAAGGTCGAAACAAGCGTACATTTGTGAAAGAAATGCGAGAAAATGTCAAACGTAAAGTGAATAATTCTCGTGTTGAATATATTGATATGCATGACAGAATGTTTGTTGTATTAAATGGTGAAGACCCAGATAAAGTGTTGAATGATTTACAACTAGTGAGTGGATTGCATAGTTTTAGTTTGGTGTCAATCACTGAGAATAATTTAGATGACATTACAACCTTGGCTAAAGAGTTGATTGCTAAGGAAATCAAAGAAGATGTTACCTTTAAGATTGAAACAACTAGGGCATTAAAAAGTTTTCCAATGACGAGTACGAGTGTATCACAAACTATTGCCGGTGAGATTTTACGAAGTAGTGAGTTTTTACACGTTGATGTGCATAATCCTGAAGTTATTCTCTATGTGGAGATTAGACAAGAAGGAGCGCTTGTGTATTTGAATAAAATACCAGCTATGGGCGGATTTCCTTATGGTCTTGCAGGTAAAGGACTCCTAATGCTTAGTGGCGGAATTGATTCGCCAGTTGCGGGATTTTTATCAATGAAACAAGGAGTAGAACTTGAATGTATTCATTTTGAATCAACGCCATTAACAAGTATTGAGAGTGCGCAAAAAGCTGTCGATTTATCAAAAGAGCTTGCCAAATATTCGAAATTTGACTCAATCAAATTGCACATGGTTCCTTTTATGAAGATACATCAAGATTTACTTGAGAATGTTAAAGAGAGCTATATGATTACGATTATGCGTAGAATGATGATGAGGATTGCGGAACAAGTTGCTTTGAAAGAACGTGCGCTTGCGATTATTACTGGAGAATCAATTGGCCAAGTAGCGTCACAGACATTAGAGAGTATGCATACAATCAATGATGTGACAAGTTTTCCAGTGATTCGACCACTTGCGACGTATGATAAACAAGAAATCATTGAAATCTCTAAAAAGATCAATTGTTATGATACTTCGATTAAACCATTTAGTGATTGTTGTACAGTCTATGTACCAAAGAGTCCAGCAATTCATCCAAGAGCTTATATTGCGGCTCGTTATGAAAAGTACATCGATCTGTCTTTAATCAAAGAAACTGTTGATCAAGTGATGACGTTTGAGATTTCAAGAGAGACAGACCTAGATTTATCGATGCATGGTTTTACTGTCAAAGAAGCTTATGAAAAATTAAAAACAGAAGAGTAATGAAAAAACAACTTTCAATTGAAGGTTGTTTTTCATATAATATAGTATGTGGCATTAATAATAAGTCCAAAATTGTTAGGAGACTATATATGGAGTTACTATATTACTTAATTTTTATGAATGTTTTTGCTTTCATTATTTATGGAGTAGATAAACGAAGAACAATCAAAAAAAACTGGAGAATTAGTGAACAGTTTTTACTGACACTTGCGCTTCTTGGTGGAGGAATTAGTAGTTTTTTAGGGATGCGTGTTTTTCGACATAAGACACAAACTATGAAATTTAGAGTTGGTGTCCCTTTATTAACAATCTTAAGTGTCATCATGATCATTCTATTGGT
>DFNN01000069.1 GCA_002376065.1 Caryophanales bacterium UBA3566 | reverse complement strand
AAACACCATACTGTTTCTTAATCGTTTCTTTTTGTCCAAATTGAAACTCTTGAGAAATCGCTGTATCACCATCATTTTTAATGATAAATAATGTTTCTTTAATAAATTCTACCGGCTCACTATCTTGGGCAGTAAATGTCTTCCATCCCCAAAAACGACGTCCACTCATCTTACCATAATACAGTTCATACTCATCATCCGAATAGTCTTCTAGCAAACGTGCCCCATCATAAACAAACACAATTTCTTGATACGCCAAATAGTCAGATGCATTTGACGTTTGATATCCCACTGTAAAAATCATCAAAATCAACAAAATCAACACAATTTTTCTCATAAAAAAAACACCTCCAAAGAGATAATACTCTTGGGGTGTCTAGTTTTCTTCAAAAAAGTCTTTATGTTCCTCTATAAATTTCTTCATATCATCATATCCAAGTTCAAATCGACGATGCACAAATTTATTTCTAAAATCAAGTACGCCACGCAAACTTTTCTTTGGATGTACTGTTTCAATATCAATTCCTTCTTCACTTTTCATGCGTGAGAATGAAAATTTATATAAATCAATTGCGAGAATTTTTTCACATCCAGCGTCAATCAATGGTTGATAAGGAATATTGTTCAATAATCCACCATCATAATAGGTTTGTCCATCAAAAGTCACAGGATGAAACACAACCGGAATAGCGCATGAAGCAAGCAACGCTGCTTTGATATTGTTTTTATTCATTTTTTGAATATTTTTATATTCAATTTGTGAATTGCTTTTTAAAAAATGTTCAATATTTGTATGAATCAAATCAAAAATTCCGCCATCTTCACTACCAACTTTCGTCGCTGCGATATACACTTCTTTATTTTCCAATAAAGAAAAATCCATGGCTTCTTCAATCATTTTTTCCAATTTTTCTGTTTTAAACATTCCTTTATTAAAAAACTTAAATTTTTCTTGCATGAGGCGTTTAAAAACATTCTCTTCAAAATTAAACAATGTATTTTTATCCAAACTCATCCACAACTTCTCTGCTTTTTCATAGTCTTCCATCGCAAAAAGCATCGCATTCAAACTTCCAACACTTGCCCCAGCAAAAGCATCAAACAAGGTATCATACCCATATTCTCTTAACGCTTTCCATCCGCCAATTTGATAAGCACCTCTTGCGCCACCACCAGCAAGCGCTAACCCCATTTTCTTCACTAAAATCTCCCCTTAATACTAAACTATTTTGATTGTTTTGATTTTATCTCCTTGTTTGATTTGATCAAGCACCGCAAGATCACTTACTACCTTACCAAACACCGTATGCTTTCCATCTAAATGTGGTAAATCAACAAAACAAATAAAGAACTGACTTCCCCCAGTATTTTTTCCAGCATGAGCCATACTTAAAGACCCTCTTAAGTGTTTGTTCGGATTATGATCAACTTCACAATCGATGGTATATCCTGGTCCACCTGTTCCAGTACCATTCGGACAACCACCTTGCGCTACAAACCCTGGTATCACACGATGGAACGTTAGTCCATCATAAAACCCTTTATTCGCAAGTGTGACGAAATTTGCGACCGTTTTTGGCGCATCCTCTTCAAAAAATGTGATCGATAAACTTTGCCCTTTTTCTAATTCAATGATTGCCTGCATCTTAATAACTCCTTTTTTCTCCAAATTTGTAAGCTTCTTTGATAAATCCTCCACCCAAACAAACGTCACCGTCATAAAAAACCGCTGCTTGCCCAGGAGTAATTGCACGTACATCTTCTTTCATCTTTACATATAGTTCTTCGCCAATAAACTCAATCGTTACTGGTGTATCTTTTTGACGATAACGAAACTTCGCAGTAACCTCCATTGGTCCTTCAAACCTCGCCAAATTAATCAAATTCACATCTTCAACCATACAAGCATCGCTATATAAATATGGATGATGGAACCCTTGACCAACAAACAATACATTGTTCGTCAAATCTTTTCCTAAAACAAACCAAGGTTCATTATCATACTCTTGTAATCCACCAATACCAAGACCTTTACGTTGCCCAATGGTGTAATACATCAACCCAGTATGTTCCCCTATTTTTTTTCCATCTAGTGTCATCATATCTCCAGCTTTTGCTGGCAAATAGTTTTGTAAAAATTGATTAAAGTTTCTTTCACCAATAAAACAAATACCAGTAGAATCTTTCTTATCTTTGACAGCCAAATTATGTTCATTTGCAAGTCTTCTAACTTCACCTTTTTGTAATTCGCCAATTGGAAACAATACCTTTGAAAGTTGCTTTTCACTCAACTGACTTAAAAAATACGATTGATCTTTATTATCATCAAGCCCTCTTAACAACATGTGACGATGATTATGCGTTACTCTCGCATAATGCCCCATCGCATAATAATCAGGTTGAAACTTTTTCGCATGCTCGAAAAACGCATCAAACTTAATATATTTATTACACAAAATATCAGGATTTGGCGTACGCCCTTTTTTATACTCTTCTAAAAAGTAACTAAACACATTATCCCAATATTCTTCTATAAAATCAACTCGATGCATCTCAATCCCTAATTGATTCGCAACTTCGACTGCATCTTGATAATCTTTTTCCTGTGTACAAAGGTCATCTTCCAATGTCGGATTACCCAGTACATCATTGTTTGTTGTCGAATCCCAATTGCGCATAAATAAACCAATCACATGATATCCTTGCTCTTTTAAAAGCAAAGCACTGACTGCGCTATCGACACCTCCTGACAGCCCTAAAACGACTGTTTTTTTCATCAAATCACCTCTAAGAATAATCTATATCACTTGGTAAACGTAAATCCCCTCTTGGAGAGATACCAATATCTAGTATTTTTGGACCATCAGGCAATGCCTGACGTTTAAATTGTTGACTGTAAAAACGCGTAAAGAACTGATGTGCATATTCTTCACTTTCTTTTTTTGACAAATCAAATGTTTTTCCTAATAACCAAACAATGCGAGCCTCATCATCCCCAAAACGGAACATCCTATGAATCATAAAATCATTGACTTCATAGCGTCCAATTGTTGCTTCTGTTGTTTGGTTTTCTGTAAGTTCTGGTGTAATTGGTGTTTCCACGATTCCTTCCAAAATATGGCGGATATCTTCATTAAATTTAAACAATGCATATTCTCTAATCATAAAACGTACCAACGTTTTCGGAATACCACTATTGATTCCATACATACTCATTTGGTCACCATTGTAAGTACACCAACCAAGAACCAACTCACTCAAATCTCCAGTACCTAAGACAATCCCTTGTTCCTTATTCGCCAAGTTCATAAGCACCGTAGTACGCAATCTTGC
>DFNN01000027.1 GCA_002376065.1 Caryophanales bacterium UBA3566 | reverse complement strand
CCCAATCCTAAATTGGTTGCTTCTAAAAGAATATTTTGTGTAGCTGCGCTCATATCTTGTACAGCGTAATGAGGAGAATAATCAGTTGGTTTCATAACCGTAACAATCGCAAGTGGTGCCTCACTTAAAGGCCAAGAACCTTTACTTGCTTCACTCATTCTTTTCAATAATTTTTGATCATTACAAACAATAAACTCCCAAGGCTGTTGGTTTTTTGCACTTGGAGATTGCATCGCACTTTTTAACAACTCTTTTACTTTTTCTTCCTCAACTGCTTGGTTGGTATATTTTCTAATACTATTTCTTTTTTGCATGACGTTCATCATCTTCAACCTCCGGATTAACATGCACAATTACATGACATATTTTTTCATCTTGATACAATGTTTCACTCACTCTTGTTGCGATTTCATGTCCTTCTTCTACAGTAATGTTTCCATCAACTCTAATGTCAATAGCCGCTTGATAATAAGGACCATAATGAATCATATACAATTTATCAACTTTTTCTACACCAGTTATTTTTTCAGCAATGGATAAATATCGATTGCTAATTTCTTTTGATACAGCTTTTCCTTGCAGTGATTTTATCGAGTCTATCAATACTTCAATTCCAACTTTTGCGATGAACAATGCAATAAAGATTGAAGCTATTTTGTCTCCTTTTTTAAGGAAATCTAATTCAAAATAATCACCAATAAGTACTGATGCTATCCCCACAAATACAACAGCACTACTCAGTACATCTGTCATCGATTCTTTTCCTGAAGCAAGTACGACATCATTTTGAATGTTTTTGCCTTCTTTGATCATATAACGCACCAAAAATGTCTTCACGATTACGACAAACACAACGACAATCAAACTTAATGCATTGGGAATTTCACTTACTTCATTAAATGATGAAATCACGAATTTCGCTAAATTATAGGCAATAGAGATGATAAATAATCCCATGATAAATGATAAGACATATTCAAATTTACCATGCCCAAAAGGATGATCATCATCTGCTGGTTTCAAACTATGTTGAACACCAAATATGACAAACACATCGGTTAATAAGTCACTTGTTGAGTGTACTGCATCGGCAATCAATGCCACGCTTGAAAAAATAAAACCACTCAGCAATTTTACGCCTATTAAAACTAAATTGACAAAAAAACTACGATACATAATTGCTTTTGCTTTCATATTATCCCTCCTTTGTCTCGTATAGATTATTTCCTGATGCGGTATCAACTTTTAAAGGCACGTCAAGTTCTATACAATTTTCCATGATATCTTTGATCATTTCTTTGAGCTTTTCTTCTTCATTTGGTAATACATCAAAGACAAGCTCATCATGGATTTGTAACAACATTTTTGATTTCATTTGCTCTTTTTCTAATGCCTCATCAAGTTTAATCATTGCGAGTTTAATGATATCTGCTGCACTTCCTTGAATTGGTGCATTTTGTGCATTTCTTTTTCCTTGTTCACGCTGCATATAAATTGAACTATTTAGTTCAGGAATATAACGTCGTCGATTCATAATCGTGGTCACATACCCTTTTTCTTTTCCTTCTTCAACGATGGAATCCATAAAGGCTTTGATTCCTGAAAATGTTTCATTGTACTTTTTAATAAATTTTTCTGCTTCTTTTCTTGAAATATTGACACCTTCACTAAGACCATAAGCACTTTGTCCGTATACAATTCCAAAGTTTACTGCTTTTGCTTGTCTTCGTTCCACATCAGATATTTCCTCTTTTTCAAGTAACTTTTTCGCTGTTTCTTTATGAATATCTTGATCTTCTTTAAAAGCTTGTATCAATGTTTCTTCCTTTGCCATATGCGCAAGTACACGTAATTCAATTTGTGAGTAATCACTCGCAATCAATTGATTTCCTTCACTTGGAATAAAGACTTTTCGAATCTCTCTACCCTCTTTATAACGAATAGGAATATTTTGTAAATTGGGTTCGATACTAGAAAGTCGTCCTGTTGAGGTAAAAGCTTGTCGATAGATGGTGTGAATTTTTCCATCTTCAAAAATTGCATTTTTCAAACCAATTACATAAGTAGAATGTAGTTTGGTAAGCATTCTATAATCGATGATTTTTTCAATAATCGGATGTTCTTCCACCAATTTATTCAAAACATCAATATTCGTAGAATATCCTGTTTTTGTTTTTTTAGATGCTTTCAATCCTAGTTTTTCAAACAAAATTTCACCTAGTTGTTTTGGACTAGAAATATTAAATTCTTCCCCCGCCAACTCATGGATTTCACTTGTGATACCATCAATTCTTTTTTGGATTTCTTCATCTAACTCATCTAAACGGTTCTTATCAATACAAATTCCTTCTTTTTCCATCTTTGCCAAGACGATGGCTAACGGTCGTTCAATATCATAATAAATATGGTATTGTTCATTCTTTTTCAGTTCGTCAAGCAATTGTTTTTCTAATTTATAGATTGCATATGCTTTTTGTACCGCATAATGTGCATAATCCTTTTCCTCAGGTATATGATATTTACTACCTTTACCATAAACTTCTTCTTGATAATGTACATCATCATAATCAAAGTTAGATACAATCACACGAAAATCATCTTTGGTATTGTTTGGATTGAGTACATAAGCCGCTAGTAATAAATCAAATTCAATCCCTGCAATTTCGTATCCATAATTACTTAAAACAACATGCATCATCTTTGCATCGAACACATATTTTTTATATTTTTTATCAGCCAAATACATTTGAAAATTTAGTGATTCTTCTAATAAATTTAATGGAATAAAGTATCCTTTTTTATCTTGAACCAACCCTAGTCCTAAGACTTCTGCTTGGTGATAATTTTCTCCAAAAATTTCTAAAGTTAGATAACAATCTTTTGTTGTCAATTGATCTAACTCATAGACATCTCTTAAGATTTTATAAGACCATTCTTCTTTTTCTTTCCCATTTTTACGATTGTATTTTTTAATCAATGAATGCAGTTCTAAGTTATTAAAAAACTCAATCATTTCTTCTTCTTTTACACCTTGGTATTCAACATCATTCAAATCATGTTTTAAGCCGACATCTGTTTTAATCGTTGCGATCTTTTTACACAATAATGCATCATCTTTATGTTCAATCATTTTTTCTTTCAATTTACCTTTTAAATCATCTGTGTGATCAAGTAAGTTTTCAATTGTCCCATACTCTTTTAACAATTTGATGGCTGTTTTCTCACCAACTCCAGGAACTCCTTTTAAGTTATCAGAAGAGTCTCCCATTAAACCTTTTAGATCTGTGATTTGTGAAGCACTCAATCCATATTTTTCTTCTATCCCTTTAGGCGTATATACCTGCGCTTCTTTTTTTCCAAGTTTTGATGTACGCATTGAGACTTTGTCATTCACTAGTTGTAATAAATCATTGTCATTACTGATGATGTCAATTTGATCAAATTCGTCATAATACGTTTTTGCATACGTTCCAATGATATCATCTGCTTCAATCAATTCTATTTCACGTTGCTTAACGCCTTGAACATCCAAACTTTGTTTGATCAAGTCAAGTTGACTACGAAACTCTTCAGGCATCGGTGGACGACCACCTTTATATTCTTCATAATCTTCATGGCGAAACGTTTTTTTACCTTTATCAAACGCGACCAAGATATGACTAAAATCTT
>DFNN01000156.1 GCA_002376065.1 Caryophanales bacterium UBA3566 | reverse complement strand
GAGCTACGTGATGTAGACAACGAAACATTACATCAACAATTAGAAGAAAAAGATCCATTAAGCGCAAAAAAGATTCATCCTAATAATCGTAAACGAGTATTACAAGCATTAAGAAGAGCAGATACGCATAAAGTATCTAGTGAAACATCAAAAGATGAAAAAGTTTATGATTTCATCATGATTGGCTTAAGGATGGATCGTGAAGTACTATATGAACGAATCAACACCCGTGTTGATCAAATGATTGAACAAGGTCTTGTTGAGGAAGTAAAAGCATTATATGAAAAAAACATCCAATCGACTGCGGTGCAGGCGATTGGGTATAAAGAATTGTATGAATATTTTGATGGAGAAGTGTCTTTTGCAGATGCAGTCAACAATATTAAAACTAAAAGTCGTCAATTTGCGAAGAGACAATTTACCTTTTTTCATAATCAATTTGATGTGCATTGGATTGATGTTGATGTTCACCATTTTGATGAAACAATCGAAGATGCAAAACGTTACATAAATAAGGTTTTAGGAGACAACAATGATTGAAGAGATACTAATCGCATTTGGGATAATCTTTTTTGCTGAAATGGGCGATAAATCCCAAATGCTTGCGATGGCATTTGCCAGCAAATACAAAATCAAATATGTCATCATAGGAATGTTTATTGGGATATTGTTGAATCATATTCTTGCCATTTTTCTTGGACAATTGATTGGCGATATATTACCACTAGAATTTGTCTCAATAGGGGCAGGTATCTTATTTTTGATGTTTGGATTTTGGAGTTTATCGATTGATCAAGAAACTGAACATCGTAAAATGAAAACTTATGGACCGATAGTGGCTGTTTCCCTTGCTTTTTTCATTGGAGAACTTGGAGATAAAACTCAACTTGCTGCTTTTACATTAGCTAGTGATGCGAATTATCCATTGTTTATTTTAGTAGGGACAGTTCTTGGAATGATGAGTGTCGGAATGCTTGGCATTTATGTCGGAATGAAAATGGGATCTAAAATTCCTGAGGAATTGATGAAATTAATTTCTGGATTTGTTTTTGTCTTATTTGGAATGTTAAAATTATATCAAAATATTCCAACAAACATCATTGGATTTCCATATGGGTTGATGCTTGTTTTGGTTGTTGTAATATTGTTCGGAATCCGAATGATGCCTCTTGTGCGTTCTTACCAATCACATATGCCAACTGCCTTTAAAAATACAGCTGAACAATTGAAGGTTTTCTATAGTGATTTATATGAAAGACTTGATGGGATTTGTTTGGGCGAAAATGTCTGTGGTGGATGTGATGGTAAATCATGTTTGGTTGGTTACACGAAATTGATGTTGACAAATGCAAAGAATTTAGAAGAAGTTGACTTAGAGTATGTAAAAAACACCGATCATCAAAAACATTTTCCACAAGATAAAATCATTGAAAGTTTATTATTGGTAATAAAAAAACTAGAAGAAGATCAAGACAAAAAAGACAACAGGATATTAACCCAACTTAGATATAACTATGAGCGATTATTGTTTAAGCATCATATTCATTTGTTTCAGTCAAAAGAGGACTATGTGAATAAAGTCGCATATTACGATAAAAATATCGCAAAACAAATACGTTTAAATTGGAAGTGAGATCAAACACAAGTTTGATCTCACTTTTTTGATAATGCAAATCACTTTACAAAAACAACTTACTAAAATATAATAGGTTACATAAAGTAAGTAATAAACTTACAAATACATTAGGAGGTTTTAGAAATGGAAAAATTACATATAGGAATCATTGTTGGAAGTACAAGAGAAGGACGTGTAAGTCCGCAAGTAGCCGCATGGGTAAAAGAGTTGGCAGATCAAAGAAATGATGCTAATTATGAAATTGTCGATATTAAAGATTTCGAGTTACCTTTATTAGGTGAAACTAGTGAAACAAAAAATATTGAACGTTGGAACCAAAAATTAAATGAATTAGATGGTTTTGTATTTGTTGCTGCTGAATACAATCATGGAATGACTGCTTCACTAAAAAATGCGCTTGATTTAGCAAGAGATGCATGGAATAACAAAGCTGCTGGAATTGTCAGTTATGGTTCAGCGATGGGTGCAAGAGCTGCTGAACAATTACGTAATGTTTTAGGAGAATTGCAAATTGCTGATGTAAGAGTGCAAGTATTGTTATCACTTTTTACTGATTTTGAAAACTGGACTACTTTTAAACCAGCTGATTTACATAAAGAAAATTTAAATGCGATGCTTGACCAAGTACTTGCTTGGAGTGGCGCTTTAAAACCAATCAGAAAATAAACGGAGAAGTCTCCGTTTTTCTTTTGTTTATGGCTTTGATATTTTATTTGTAAATGATATAATTTGCTTAAAGGAAGTGATGATATGAATCCATATGAACCATATAAATTTAAAAATGGGGTCATTATGCGAAATCATTTTGCATTGGCACCAATGACAACGTATTCCTCAAATGATGATTTAACATTGTCTGACGAGGAAGAAAATTACTATCATTTAAGAAGTAAAAATATTGGTATGGTGATTACTGCGGCTGCGGCCGTCAGTAAAAATGCCCAAGCATTTGATCATCAAATATCTGTCCGAGATGAACGCTATTACGATTCCATGAAAAGATTACGCAAAGCAATCAAAAGTGGAGGAGCTCTTTCTGTATTACAAATTCATCATGGAGGACGCATGAATGTACCAAATATGTATCCAAATCAAGACATAGTTGCCCCATCGGCTGTCAAAGCAGATAGAGAATACACAATTACACCAAGAGCATTAAAAACAAGTGAAGTGTATGATACGATTGATGATTTTGTCAATGCATCAAAACTTGCAATGAAAGCTGGTTTTGATGGTGTAGAAATCCATGGTGCGAATACGTATTTACTTCAACAGTTTTTTTCACCACATTCGAACCAACGTGATGATGAATTTGGTGGGAACTTGCAAAAACGTATGTTTTTCGCTAAAAAAATAGTAGAAGGAATTTTACAAGCAAAAGAAGAACTAAATAAACCAAACTTTATTGTAGGATATCGTTTTTCTCCTGAAGAACTAGAAAATCCTGGTATCACAATCAATGATACTTTACAGTTTGTCGATGTATTGGCCGACTATCCAATTGATTACTTACATGTATCACTTGGAAAATTCAACCAAACACCGATTCGTGATGAAAAAGACAGAGAACCACTCGCTACAAAGTTGCTTCGTATGATTGATGGACGCCTACCACTGATGGGTGTTGGTGGTATATCCACTAAAGAAGATGTTGAGGCTGCATCAGAGTTAGGTTATGACTTGCTTAGCGTGGGAATGGTCGCACTGGCTGATCCAGATGTTGTACTTAAGTTTCAACTAGATGAAAGACCAAACAATGTATTCACACATAAAACTTTGCCTGAACCACTATATACAAGATTACACAGATATGGTTCTAGATTAGTAGGATATCATTTTGAAGAAGAGTAAAAACTAAAGCAAAAGATTGAAGTTCAAAACTTCAATCTTTTTTTAAATACGATATATATGCGCTGTTCAATATAGTAAATACGATACATTTATTTACAAACAGGACTATTTTTTGTTATGAGGTATGTTACTGGTTACAATTATCTAGTTGTTTAGAATATGACACGATGAGTGTATCATAAGTAATTGGAACATATGGTATGGAGATTATAACAAAGATCTTATGGTCGATTTAATATCTTAAATATTAATCTTTTTTACAAATGAATTATGATATAATTAGGATTAGGGGTTGATGAAGATGAATCTTCAAAAGATTTTTAAGGACGAAATAAAGAGTATTCTGAAAATTGAAAAAGGCTTCTCGCTAGACGAGAAGTACATTATAAATGGTAAATATATAGTAAGAATTATATCACTAGATAGGTATGAACAATTCAAAGAAGTTTTTCGAGTACAAAAAGCATTTGAAAAAGTAGCACTTTGCCAAAAAGCATTTGAGTTAACAAAAGATGAGGTATGTGGATATTATATTACTGAATATATCAAGGGAAAAAATGGACTTGAAGTGATTGAAGGTTTTTCTAATGATAAACAGTACGAATTGGGTAAGGTTGCTGCTAAGGAAATTGTTAAGTTTCACAAAGCATATCCAATAAATAATTTTGATATGAAAACCCATTTAGACAACTACTTGAATAGTAAAATACAATTAGCTTTAGAAATTAATGTAAAAGCGTTGCTTCCTGAGATTGATGAAATAATTACACTAGTAAGTAACAATATACATCATCTTTACTCATTGAAAGGTGTTCAAACACATGCAGATTATCATCTATTTAATATGATTTTTCACAAAGGAGATTATAAAGGAGTAATTGATTTCGAACGAGTACGACCGGGACCTATTCTTACTGATTTTAGGAATAATACGCCACATAACAGTAAGATTAGTCCGTATTTTGCCTCAGGATACATTGATGGTTATTTAGAAGAAGTAGAAATCAATGATTTCTTCTTGATGTATAACATTTATGACTTACTTTTAACCATTGCAGCAATACCATGGGTTCAAAAATTTGATTCAAAAAGCATTGATAAGAATATACAAGTAATCCAATCTATTTATGAGCAAAAAGATAATCTACAAGGTAGTCCCAAATGGTATGTTGGTAAATATTAAATTATAGCTAATGGAGTGAACGCTCTCCCACTTAATCAAGATTTGAAGTGGGAACATTTTGAAAGGTTAAGTTAAAAAAAGAGGAAATTTTTTCCTCTTTTTGGTTACGTATTATTCAGCTTGTGCGATTGCGTCTTCAAATGTATCTTTGAATCCGTCAATTCCAATTGTTACACCAGCAACGTCATCGATTACTTCTTGATCGTCTAAGTTGAATTTTAATGAATCTCCATCAACATAAGTATCCCAATCAGTGTTCCATCCTTGGTTTGCGACGATAGCAGCTGCCAATTCGTCAGCTTCTTCAGCCCAAGTATATCCACTTGCTAAAGTGTAACCTTCTTGTAGTGCTTGTTTTGTAGAGTAAGTAGTAAATACTACTTCACCAGTTACTTCATCAATAGCAGTTCTAATTCTTAATTCATCAAAGAATACAGACTCGATGAATCCATTTTCATCAATCACGATTAGTGCAGAAGCTCCACTTTCATCATTGAATGAGAAATATGTACCTGGAGTATAATTTCCTGTACCAGGTAATGCTGCTTCTAAAGCTTCATTTGCTGTTTCTAATGCAGAAACTTCATCTGTTAAATCTGATACTTGTTGTTCTAAATCTGCAATCTCGTTGTCTAAGTCTTCAGTTGAGCATGCAGCTAAAGTGAATGTTAGCGCAAATGCAGCTACTAAAAATAATACTTTTTTCATTTTTTTTCCTCCTAAAATTTATGATACTGCGTTATTCTAGCAAAAAAATATACTAGAATCAAAACATTTAGTTTATTTTCTAAACAATGTCTGTTAAGGGGTTTTGTAAGTGTAAAAAGAAATATATCTATAATAAGGGAATATCGGTTGTTTTCGGTATAAAAATTTCATATTTTTTTCTAATTAAACAAGTCGTTAAATTTAATTGGTTAATTTAAAAAAAGTAGACTCAGTCTAGATAATCTTAACCTTAGTGTATAAACGGTCAACAATTATCTGGATTTTATTTCATTGATAGATGAAACAAATTGCCCTTTTTTGTTGTGATGGTTAAATCAGACTCATTAATTGCTATAAAAACACCTTCATACATTTTTTTGTATGAAGGTGTTTGAATTATGATATTGTTTAAGTATTCAATTTGATTTTATCACTTTTGTATGGTCCATATAACTTTTGGGCTAGTGCGCTAACAAAAATTCCCCTTGCACTACTTGCTCCTCCTAAAGAAACGTTTAATTCGAGTGCCTCTTCTGTAGAAGAAGTATGTTTAAGGATATAAAGAATCATCGCAAGTGCATCTTTTGCACCGCAAGCGGTACTGATTTCTTTTAAAAGTTCTTCTTTATTTTTACAGTTTAAGGCTTTGATGATTTGTTCTTTATATGGTTTTGTGACACTCATTTTTACATTATCAAGTGCAATCTCTAATGATTCGTTTTCTAAGTCATTTAAGAAATCTTGTAGCATTGGTATTAATATTTTACTACTTGGATCACTTGTAAATATTTTTGTATATTTGAGCGTTTCTTCAATACTATTATCTCGCTCATGAAAGACGAAGTAAATCGCCATATTGATCAGTTGTTCATCCAAATGAGGAGTTTCATATACGCATCTAAGTTTATCCTTCTCATAGCGTCTCATGAGGTCTTTTCCATAACTTTCAATATAACCATCATACGTTGTTAAAAATTGATGGATATAAATGAAAAACTCCCATGGTGTTTTCTTTGGTGATTCATCTAAAAATTTGTTTAATTGATTGAGTATTTCACCCATAAAATCAAGATCACCTGCTTGATGGTTTGGATAGACATCATAGGCTTTCTTAGACTGATTATAGAGATCATGTTGGATATTTAAAAAGATACAGGACTTATCTTTACAAAAAGATTCGAGCAATGGAGCATCATAAATCCAATTTAAACCAAGTGCGCTAGCACTACCTTGTAAAGCGGAAGTTAGTGTTGTATTTTTATTCATCTTATCACCTCTATCAATATTATACTATGAAACATTTTATTTTAATAGTAATCTAAGTATAATATGCACATATTTGAATAAAATGTCATATATTAAGGCTTGTTTTTGGCGATAAACTCATTGTATTTAACATAAAATATTGTATAATAATAACGTTAGGAGTGAGGATATGAACAATCCGTTTGTTAGTAAAAAACAAAGTGTAAGAGCACTTCATGGTGTCGTGGCAACTTCTGAAGGGTTAGCTAGTCAAGTTGGACTTGAGATTTTAAAAAAAGGTGGTAATGCGGTTGACGCTGCGATTGCGACTGCGGCAGCGTTGACTGTTGTAGAGCCTACTAGTAATGGAATTGGTAGTGATTGTTTTGCGATTGTTTGGATGAATAAAAAATTATATGGAATGAATGCGTCTGGGTATAGTAGTAAACATCATACAATTGCGGAAATGAAAAAACGTGGGTATGAAAAAATGCCAACCTTTGGGGTTGAGCCAATTACTGTACCAGGTACACCGAAAGGATGGGCTGCACTGCATGAACGATTTGGGAAGATACCGTTTTATGAAGTGCTAGAACCTGCGATCAACTTAGCGAGAAATGGGTTTGTGATTTCTGAGACGGTTGGGTATTATTTTGAGCGTGCGATTAAGGCATATAAGAAATACAATAAAGGAGCTCAATATGATCAGTTTTTCAAAGTGTTCACCAATGATGATGGAGAATCATATCAGGCTGGCGATGTTTTTAAAAGTGATTTGATGGCATCGACATTAGAAAAGATTGCGATGACAAAGGCAAAAGATTTTTACGAAGGTGATTTGGCAAGCCGTATTGTGTCTTTTATGAAAGAACACAAAGGATTCATTGATGCGTCTGATTTGAAGGAGTTTGATGTTGAGTGGGTTGAACCAATCAAAGTTCACTACAAAGGATATGATGTTTGTGAAATTCCTCCAAATGGACAAGGCATCACAGCATTGATGGCGCTTAACTTAATGAAGAAAGAACATTTTACACATCAGAGTATTGAGTGTTTGCATAAACAAATAGAATCGACAAAATTGGCGTTTTCTGATACATTAAAATATGTGACGGATCCATTGTTTATGAAAATGAATCCTGCTTACTTATTGAGTGATCGATATGTGGATGATCGAGTTGGTGAAATCAAAGAGTACGCTCGTCAATATGAACCGATTCAATATCATAAGAGTGGAACAGTATATTTAGCGACGGCAGATAAAGAAGGCAATATGGTGTCATTTATTCAAAGTAATTATATGGGATTTGGTAGTGGTGTTGTCATTGATCAAACGGGTATTAGTATGCAAAATAGAGGACATACATTTTCGTTAGATGAGACACATCACAATAAATTAGAACCACGAAAAAGAACGTATCATACGATTATTCCGGGGTTCTTGATGAAAGACAATGAAGCTGTTGGCCCATTTGGTGTGATGGGTGGATTCATGCAACCACAAGGACATTTACAAGTGATGATGAATTTGATTGATTTTAAAATGCATCCACAAAGTGCGCTTGATGCGCCAAGATTTCGTTGGGATGAAGGGTTGAAGGTTTCTTTGGAAAATTCTTTTGATTCGTTTATTGCACAAGCTTTACAAAAGAAACAACATCAAATCACCATTGATGTAATGAGTGGTGGATTTGGACGAGGACAAATAATATTAAAAGAAAAAGCTGGTTACATCGCAGGAACTGAAACAAGATGCGATGGGCATATAGCTTACTATTAGGAGTGATTTGATGAAGATTTTATGGGAGTTATTTTGGGCATTTTTAAAACCTGGTGTCTTTGGTTTTGGTGGGGGTCAAGCGACCATCCCACTAATTCAAGAAGAGGTTGTTGAGAATCATAAACTATTAACAGAAACGCAGTTCATTGATTATTTGGCAATGGGGAATACGTTGCCAGGACCAATTGCGACAAAAATGAGTGTCATTATTGGATATGATGTGGCTGGGATTTTAGGAGCTTTTGCGGCGTTGCTTGGGATGTTGCTTCCAAGTACAATTGCGATTATTTTATTGTTCAATTTGTTTATGAACAACAAAGATAGTGATTTTGTCAAAGGAATGCAGGCAGCTGCGAAACCAGTTGTCGTTGTGTTGATTGCTGGTGTTGCTTTTAGTATGGCGCGTAGTAGTGTTTTTGTGAATGTTGATTTTACAACGACGAAAACATTGATTATTTTTGGATTGTTCTTTTTATCAGCGTTCCTTATTTTAGGTAACGAGTTACTTCCTTGGATGAATGTTCATCCTGCAATTATTATTGTCTTTGGTTTGTTGGTAGGTGGACTCTTTATAAGGTAAAAAAAATACGGGAATAATTTCCCGTATTTTTTAATGTGTTAAGTTGTCAAAACCATTTTCTAAAATATAAATCGTTTGAAAATTGGCTTTTGATAATTTTTTTGCAGCACGTTTACTTTTTTTTCCGTTCTTACAATAAAGAAAAACTGGTAAGTCTTTTCTTAGTGGGGAATACTTTCCCGTAAGTTTTCCGACTTTGAAATGACGTGCACCTTTGATTTTATCTTGTTCGTACTCTTCTTTTTTGCGAATATCAATTAATTGACCTTTTCGCATGTTTTTGAGAAAATCTTCTTGTTTGATCGTGTAAATACTGTCAAAATTGACATTTTTATTTCGAGATAATAAAAGTCCAATTCCTAGACCAAGTACGATGGCTAGGGCTATTTGCCAGAATTCCATATGAATCACTCCTTACTGGAAAATTATATAGTGAATTTTCCTTTATGTCAATCGATGAATGTGTTATAATCTACGTTGGAGAAAAATGTACCTTTAAAAATATAGACAAAACGCGTTTTTTTTTATATAATAAGGTCTATGATTAGGAGTGAATGAAATGATTTCAACAAGTGATTTTAAAAATGGTATTTCAATAATTAGTGATGGCAACTTATATACGATTATGGAATTTCAACATGTTAAGCCTGGAAAAGGTAGTGCGTTTGTTAGAAGTAAATTGCGTAATCTAAGAACAGGTTCTGTGATTGAGAAGACATGGCGTGCTGGAGAAAAAATGGAACCGGCACATATTGATAAAAATAAGATGTCATATCTTTATTCAACAGGAACACATTATGTTTTTATGAACAGCGAAACTTATGAGCAAATTGAAATTGCTACAAGCCAAATTGAGTATCAAATGAACTTTTTGGTTGAAAATATGGAAGTCAATGTAATTAGTTATCAAGGAGAAATTCTTGGTGTTGATCTTCCAGAAAAAGTGACGTTAGAAGTAACTGTTGCGGATCCCGCTGTAAAGGGAAACACATCAACTGGTGCGACAAAAGATGCAGAAGTTGAAACAGGATATACGTTACAAGTACCACTATTTATTAATCCTGGAGATAAAATTGTAATCAATACAAACACAGGAAAATATGATACACGAGCATAAGGGAGTGAAGTTAAATTGGATTATTCCGCCAGGTTTATACTAGCGATATCGGATGTTTCCATACCAACTGTAATATTTGTCTTTATATTGATGGCTGTTTCAGCATTCTTCTCGATGAGTGAAACGGTTTTTTCGTCTGTCAATGTGATACGATTAAAAACATTCATTGAAGAAGGAAAAAAAGGTAGTAAGAAAGCATTGTGGATTAGTGATCATTTTGACTTAACATTGTCAACAATTTTGGTTGGGAATAATTTAGCCAATATCGCGCTTGCGACGTTATCAGTTAGTATCTTTTCAGATATTTTTGATGGACAACAAACATTGGTGAATATCACAAATACAGCAGTGATGACGACCTTGATTTTAATATTTGGAGAAATAGTTCCAAAAAGTTTTGGGAAAACAAATGCTGAAGATATGTCTTTATCAATCAGTCCGTTTCTTTATTGGGTGATTTATATTTTGCGTCCTGTGACGTATGTATTCTTGCAAATCAAAAAATTGATCGTCAAAGACAATGGATTGGTTTCAATCAGTGTAACTGGTGAAGAATTGAATACAATCATTGATACGATGGAAGAAGAAGGATCAATTGATGAAGATGAAGCTGAGATGCTGCAAAGTGTGTTGGATTTATCACATAAAAAGATTTATGAGATTATGACACCGCGTGTTGATATGATTGGTGCTGAAGTGAACGATGATATTGAAGAGATAAAAAATATCTTCTTTGAATATCAATTTTCAAGACTTCCGGTTTTTGAAGAAACACGAGATAATGTGGTTGGAATTTTACATGAACGAGATTTCTTTACGAAACTGTTAAAGAATGAAGAAATAGATATCCGTAAGTTGATGAAGGAACCAATGTTTGTTTCTAAGTCAATGCGGGTTGATACACTCATAGAAACATTGCAACGTGAGAACTTCCATATGGCGATTGTGAGTGGAGAATATGGTGGTACAAGTGGAATTGTAACTATGGAAGATGCACTTGAAGAACTTGTCGGAGAAATATATGATGAGCATGATGTGGTGGATGAAGAATTTATTCGCCAAATCGCTGAATATATTTACGAAGTTAATGCTGATATGGACATTGCTGATTTGTTTGATGATCTTGAGTTAGGAAATCCTCCTTACTCACATTATGCGAATGTCGGTGGATGGTTATATGATTCATTTGAAGAAATACCACAAATAGAAGACAAATATACATACATACAAGAATTGCAAAATTATGAATTTGATGATGATGAACCAAAAAAAATACGATTAACCTTTATTATTAAAGAGATTCGTGAACGCCGTATTACACGTGTTCAACTTGAAGTCGAAATGATGGATGAAGAAGAATAAAAAAGGGACTTCCCTTTTTTATTATGTAGATTCGATATCGTATAAATAATATAAGGATAGTGATTAGATGGAAAGATTACAAAAAATCATCGCCCAAAGAGGATATACATCAAGACGAAAAGCAGAACAATTGATTGTTGATGGAAAAGTCAAAGTCGATGGAAAAATTATTACAGAATTAGGGTCTAAAGTAGCGAAAAATGCTGAGATTGTAATTGAAGGAAAGAAAATAGAATTGGTGAATAAAGTGTATTATGTTCTTTATAAACCAGAAGGTTTTATTTCGACAACTGATGATGAGCATGATCGTAATACAGTAGTTGATCTCGTGCCAAATGATGTCCGTGTGTTCCCAGTCGGAAGACTTGACTATGATACATCTGGCGTGTTAATCTTAACAAACGATGGAGAATTTATGAATATGGTGACGTCTCCTAATAGCAATATTGAAAAAGAATACCAAGTGAAAATGACGGGGTTTTTACGTAAAGAAGAATCGACAAGAGTATGCCGAGGCTTAAAGATAGATCATTACGTAACAAAGAAAGCAAAAATCAATCAAGTTACTTATCATAAACAATCTGAAACGACTACAGCGAATATCATTATTACCGAAGGAAAATATCATCAGGTAAAGAAAATGTTTGAGGCTGTGGGACATGAAGTTGTTAAATTGAAGCGTGTTCGTTTTGGTACAGTGACACTTGATGGACTTAGCAAAGGCGACTATCGATTGTTGAAACCGCATGAGAAAAAGCACTTGTATGAGGATTATAAAAAAGCAAACAGTTAAATTCTTAGAAACTTGAAAAAATATTATGATAATTAGCTCTTTTTTGTTATAATATTAAATGATTTGAAAGAGGTGATAGGATGCCGCATACACAAATTGCGATTGATGGGCCTGCTGGAGCAGGAAAAAGCACAATTGCAAAGCTCGTTGCTGGTGAGCTTGGGTTTATCTATATCGATACAGGCGCAATGTATCGTGCCATCACCTTAAAAGCGTTACGTTTGAAGATTGATTTGACTGATGAAGATGCGTTTAACTTTGTCTATGAAACGGATTTTTCATTCAAAGATGGAACTCTTTTTATGGATGGTGAAGATGTATCCGAAGCAATTCGGGAAGATGATGTATCAAACAACGTTTCATTGATTGCGTCGTACATAAGTGTACGTAAGAAATTGGTGAAAATGCAGCAAGATTTAGCAGGTGAGAAAAATGTTGTGATGGATGGACGCGACATTGGATATCATGTATTGCCTGATGCGAAATATAAGTTTTACTTAACCGCATCAATTAAAAAACGCGCAGAAAGAAGATTACTTGATAATCTATCGCGCGGTATTCAGTCCGATATGGACACCATCGAAGCAGAAATAAAAAGACGTGATCACTTTGATTCAACAAGAATTCACACACCACTCAAAAAAGCTGATGACGCAAAAGAAATTGACACATCAAATTTGACAATTGATGAGGTTGTCAAATTAATTATACAAAATGTTAGAGAGGAAGAAGTTTATGGATTTTAAAATACCAATGTTAAAAGTAGGAATGACTGTTGAGGGGACTGTAATTCAGGTAAATGATGACGCAGTTTACGTTGACATATCACAGTTTACAGAGGGGGTTATCTATACTTCTAATCTTAGCTTCGAAAAAGTAGATAATGCTCATGACGTCGTTAAAGTAGGAGATACAATCAAAGCCAAAGTACGACGTATTGATCGTGAAAATTCAGTCATCTTGTTGTCTCGTCTAGATATTTTACGCGACAAACATCAAGAAGAATTTGATAAATTTGTTGAGGAAAATGATGTCTTTGAAGCGAAAGTAACGAAGGTCAATAAAGGTGGACTTATTTTACGTGCGAAAGGTGTAGAAGTATTTATGCCTGCTAGTCATATCGCACTTGAACATGTAAATCCTGAGGATTACATGGGTCAAACGATGAAAGTAAAATTGATTGAAAATTCTGAGAAGAAAACTGTTGTTTCTCGTAAGAAAGTATTATTAGGAGAACAAAAAGAAGCAAAAGAAGAAGAATTCAATGCCTTAAAAGTAGGACAAAAAGTTGAAGGTGAAGTTACCAATATTACACCTTATGGTGCTTTTGTAAAAATTGGATACAATGAAGGTCTTGTGCATATTTCAGAGATTTCACATCATCATGTAACAAATGTCAATGATTATGTTAAAGTTGGCGAAAAAATCGAAGCAGAAATCATTGATTTGAAGAAAAATAGAATTGCTCTTTCAATGAAAAAATTACAAAAATCACCATGGGATACATTCGCGGAAGAACACAAAGTTGGCGATGAAGTAGAGGGTACTATTGTCAAAAAAATGGCAAAAGGTATTTTGCTAGAAGTTGGAAAAGATGTTGTTGGTATCTTAAACAGCAAAGATTATTCATGGAATCCTCATGAAAATTTGGCTGGTCAAGTTGAAGAAGGGGAAAAACTTACATTACAAATTTTAAGTATTGATCCGAAAAAACAACGTATGAGTTTATCAAAAAAACATTTAGATTATAACCCTTGGGCTGATGTGACCATCAAAAAAGGTGACGAAGTGAGCGGTGTTGTTGAAGAACTTCAAAGCAAAGGTGCTTTAGTCAAAATCCAAAATGTGAAAGCATTCTTACCAATTAGCGAAATTCAAAGTGAAACACCAAGAGAAGTAAGCGATGCTTTATCAAAAGATGATGTTGTGAAAGCTGTGGTCATTGATGTTGATAAAAAAATGTGGAAAATGGTTATTAGTGTCAAACAATTGAAAGAACAAAAAGAAAAAAATGAATATGAAAAATATTTAACAACAGAAGAAGAAACAAAAGCACATACTCTAGGAGATTTATTCAAAGAGGAATTAGAAAACTACAAAAAATAAGGCGGTGGTTATATGTTGCCAACCGTAGCGATAGTCGGTCGTCCAAATGTGGGAAAATCCACATTGTTCAATCGAATCATCGGTTCTCGTTTAGCGATTACAGATGATGAGCCAGGTATTACGCGTGATAGAATATACTCTAAAGGTGTCTGGTTAACAAAAGAATTTAATATTATAGATACAGGAGGTATCGACTTTGACGGTGCCTCTTTTATCCATGAAATAAAATCACAAACAGAAATCGCTATTGATGAAGCTGATGTGATTATTTTTGTGTGTGACATAAGAACTGGGATTACAGATGAAGATTTGTATATTTCTAAAATGTTGTATAAATCAGGGAAAGAAGTCATTGTTGCTTTGAATAAAGCAGATGATAAATCATTGACAGATACAATGTATGAATTTTATTCACTCGGATTTGGTGATCCTATTCCAGTCAGTAGCCATCATGGTATTGGAACAGGTGATTTGCTTGATAAAGTCGTTGAATTGATGCCAGAAAAAGATGAAGATGACTATGCGGAAGATACGATCAAATTATGTTTGATTGGTCGACCTAATGTAGGTAAATCATCTTTGACAAATGCTTTACTTGGAGAAGAAAGAGTCATTGTTTCTGAAATTGAAGGAACGACTCGTGACTCAATTGATACGATGTTCACCTATAATGATAAAAGTTATGTAGCAATTGATACAGCAGGATTAAGGAAACGTGGAAAAGTCTATGAAAATGCGGAAAAATATAGTGTTTTAAGAGCATTAAGTGCGATTGATCGATCTGATATTGCGTTGGTACTGATTGATGCTGAGACTGGTATTCGTGAACAAGATAAGAAAATTGCTGGATACGCAGTAGATGCTCATAAAGCAATCATCATTGTTGTCAATAAATGGGATTTGGTTGATAAGAACACCAATACAATGAACAACTGGGAAAAAGAAATTAGAGCGCATTTCCAATTTTTATCATTTGCGCCAATTGTCTTTTTATCAGCACATACGAAAAAACGTGTAACAACACTTTTTCCATCGATTGCTGAGGTCTTTGAGAATTATAGTAGACGTGTTCAAACATCAGTATTAAATGATGTTATTTTAGATGCGTTTTACGTCAATCCTCCAAAGAAACACAATGGTCAAATCTTACGTGTTTATTATGCAACGCAAGTTGCTAGTAAACCACCAACGTTTATTTTGTTTGTGAATGACGAAAATGCGTTGCATTTTAGTTATGGACGATACATTCAAAATCGTTTAAGAGAAAGTTTTAACTTTGAAGGGACACCGATTAAATTAATTTTAAGAAAGCGTGATTGATATGAAATTATCTGTCATTGGTGGAGGTTCATGGGGACTTGCACTTGCCAAAGTACTGCACGATAGTCAACATCAAGTGCTTGTCTATGATGTGAGTGAAAAAATTGTCTCTAAGATCAATGATTTACATATATGTTTTCAACTAAATGAAGATATTCCAAAAGAAATCAAGGCAACTTCTTCAATTGAAGAAGCAGTGTCGTTCTCAGATGTTTTACTTTTTGTTGTTCCTACAAAAGTCATGCGTGAAGCAATTTCATCGATGATGCCGTTTTTAACAAATAAAAAGTTGTTCATCAATGCGGCAAAAGGGATTGAACCTGAAACCTTTATGCGTGCTTCTGAGATTTTTACTGAAATGGTCCCAAAAGAATACTTTAAGGGTTTTGTATCATTAAGTGGTCCATCACATGCTGAAGAAGTGATTCGTGGAATGATGACGTTAATTACGGCATCAAGTGAAAATGAAAAAGATGCTTTGTTTGTCCAAGAGTTATTCCATAATACGGAGTATTTTAGAGTATATAGTTCAACGGATTTAAAAGGAAGTGAACTTGGTGGTGCACTAAAAAATATTTTTGCGCTCGCAAGTGGTTTATTAGCTGGAAAAGGTCTGGGAGATAATGCAAGAGCTGCTCTGATTACTCGAGGTTTAGTGGAAATGCATAAATTTTATGAGGTGTATGGTGCTGATACAAAATCAATCACTGGTCTAACTGGATTAGGTGATTTGATTGTTACTTGTACTAGTGAGCATTCACGAAACTTTCAAGCGGGATATAAACTCGGTCATGGGAAAGATTTAGAAGAAACATTGGCGTCTATGACGATGGTTGTTGAAGGTATAAGAACTTGTGAAGCAGCGCATAGTTATGGGCAAGAACATGATATTGATATGCCGATTATTAATTCGATTTATGAGATTATATTTGAGAAGAAAAATCCTGAAGAAGTCTTCAAAAAATTACTAGAACGTAGTATGAAACCAGAGTAAAATCTGGTTTTTTTAATGGATTTTTAAGAAACCCCTTTACAAAGCGATATCTGAAAAGTGGGTCTTTTTTGAGAAAATTTAGAGCGATATTCATCGAAACATAGAAAAGGCTTGCAATAAAGCCGATAACTTGCTATAATGAGAGTAATTAAAAATCTAATAGGAGGTATAGAGATGAATAAGACAGAATTAATCGCAAAAATCGCTGAAGCATCAAACTTAACAAAAAAGGATTCTGAGGCTGCACTTAATGCTACATTATCTGCAATTGAAGATTCACTAGTTTCTGGTGAAAAAGTTGTTTTAACTGGATTTGGAACTTTTGAAGTTAGAAATCGTAAAGCGAGAAAAGGGCACAATCCTAGAACAAAAGAACAAATTCACATACCTGCACAAAAATCACCTGCTTTCAAAGCTGGTAAAGTTTTAAAAGAAGCTGTAAGATAAGTATTAAATAGTTAGTTTAAAAATATCACATTTAGATGTGGTATTTTTTTTGATTTTATGCTATGTTTTTTATAGATAGGGAGCGATGTTTATGAAATTGGAACAATTTGAACATTTTGGGAATGGGTTAAGTCAGTCAATTTATATTGCGGCATTAACAAATGACACAAAGTATATCTTACAATATTACAAAGATGGCTTTCCACTTGATATTGAAGATGATCGTTCACAGACTTTATTACATTTGGCAGCGAGAAATAAAGCACATAAATCAATGGAGCTTCTTTTGATGCTTGGATTGGATCCGAGTGTTGGAGATAAGTATTTAGAAACTCCGCTTCATATCGCTACGTTTATGGGCGATGAAGAGATGGTTGAACTATTACTATCACATAATGCCAGTGTGAATCATCAAAATAAAAACAAACAAGCACCGCTTCACAACGCTTCGTTAAAAGGAAATATTCACATCATCAAAATGTTGCTTGATGATGGTGCAGATATCTATGCATTAGATGAGCATTTATCAAGTGTATTGCAATATGGTGTAAGATCAAAAAAATTGAAAATAGTGCGTTTTTTGGTTGAACAAGGGGCAGTTATAAATTCGCTAGATATCCAAAATCTTTCAACGATGCACTATGTCGCAATGTATTCAACCATTGAAATTGCGAAATATTTACTATCCTTAGACATCAACCCATATATGAAAGATCATTATAAGCAAACTCCACTACATAAAGCAGTAGAACATCCGAATTTTGATATGATTGATGTATTTTCTTATTGTGGATTGACAAGCTATGATCAATCAAGATTTAATAAATCACCTTATGATTTGGCTGTGATGCATGGTAAACATGAAACGATAGAACGATTCAATCAGTTGAAAAATAATCGTGAGTATCAAAAAGAGTTAAAGTCAAATGAACTGACGTTTGCTTTAATCATGAATCAATTTGATTTAGCAGAAGCGTTGATTAAACGTAGTGACGTCAACAAAAAAGACTATTATGGAAATAGTCCGCTTTTTTATGCAATCATCAATGAAGAGCCTTTTTTGGTTGATTTGCTGATCAAACATGGCGCGAAAATTGAAAACGTTGATAACTGTAAGCTTGATGCGCTTTATTATGCCGTCATCACAAAACAAACAATGATGACTGAATTGATTGCAAAAAAAGGGTACAATCCAAAGAAAAAATATTTTGGATTGACCCTATTAGAATTTTCAGAGATTTATAAAATGCATGATATTAAAAATGTCCTTCTTAAAGCATCGAGTACTGAATAATCATCAAAGAGACTAAAAATCCATTAAAAATCATGTGCATGATGATCGGTACATAAATGTTGTATTTTGATAATACATAGAATCCTGCTAGAACCATTCCGATCAACATATAATAGATGATTTGTCGATAATCATCTGAGGCTACGTGGATATATCCAAATGCGATACCACTAATGATAATCGCAACAGCAGGTACTTTTTTAAAAAAGGCCATTACAGCTTTTCGAAACACGAATTCTTCAACAATAGGTGCTAGTAGAATGGTGAAAATCGCAAGAAAAACCCAGTCAATGATGCGACCTTGTTCAAACATAAAATCAAGTGCTGCTTGATTAACAGATGTTTCAGTAATATCTAGATATTGGTAGATAACACCAATAAGGACTACGAACACCATCATTACACCAAAGCCGATTAAACTATATTTCATGGTTTCACTGATGTTTTGTTTGACCATTTTGAAATCAAATTGAAAAAGATGTTTAAAGACGAGTATAAAAAGAACAGTGATAACAGCATAGATTAGAAAATTTAATCCAGTGTTAAAAGTGATGGCAAATGCTTCATCTTCAAGTTGTGTTTCTAATAAAGGAACAACAAGAAGTTGAACGAGTAATGTTGATAACATAACCAAAAAGTAGAGCCCGATGATTTTTATTGCATCTTGTTTTGTTGTCATTATAGACCTCCTTGTCTTCATTATTATAGCATAACTTTTGTTTTTTTATTGTAATTTGTTTTAAGAAAGGATTTCCTATGAATGAACTTTATGTTGCGACAAAAAACAAACATAAAATCATCGAAATACAGAAAAAATTAGTTCCTTTAGGATATCATGTTCTATCACTTTTAGACGTAAATAAAGAACTTGATATTATTGAAGATCAAGATTCCTTTGAAGGGAATGCGCTAAAAAAAGCAATGACCTTATATGACATCATTAAGAAACCAGTTTTGGCTGATGATTCTGGGTTGATGGTCGATGCACTTGATGGAGCACCTGGTGTTTTTAGTGCAAGATATGCAGGAGAAGAAGCACGTGATGATGAAAACAATAGGTTATTGTTAGAAAATTTACAAACAGTTGAAACGCGTGATGCAAGGTTTTGCACGGTGATGGTCCTAGTTGGAGTCGAGAAAAATCCTGTGTATGCTTATGGATATTTAGAAGGTGAAATTGCTTATAAAGCGCGTGGTGAAAACGGATTTGGGTACGATCCAATCTTCATTGTAAAAGGTGAAAATAGACATTTAGCTGAGTATACATTAGAGGAAAAAAATGAGATTTCTCATCGTGGAAAAGCGATGGAGGAAATTATTAGATATTTGAAAACAACGTAAGCTATGTTATAATTAAGTATCTTATTATAGGAGGAAATTATGTCAATTAAAGGTACAAAAACAGAACAAAATTTATTAAAATCGTTTGCTGGTGAATCACAAGCAAGAAATCGATACACAATGTTTGCGAAGATTGCGAAAAAAGAAGGGTATGAACAAATCGCGGACTTGTTTTTAGAAACTGCTGAAAATGAGTTGCAACATGCAAAAACATTCTTCCGTTATTTAGAAGGTGGAGATGTTGAAATCACTGCGACATATCCTGCAGGTGTAGAAGGTACTACAGAAGAGAACTTAATGGCTGCGGCGATGGGTGAACATGAAGAGTGGGATGAACTATATCCTGAGTTTGCACGCGTTGCGGAAGAAGAAGGATTCAAAAAAATCGCTGCATCTTTTCGAATGATCGCAAAAATTGAGAAAGATCATGAAGAACGTTATTTGAAACTGGCTAACAATATCAAAGAAGACATCGTTTTTAAAACTGAAGAAGCGACTGTTTGGTTCTGTCGTAAATGTGGACATGTTCATGTCGCAAAAAGAGCGCCTGGTATTTGTCCAGTTTGTGATCATCCTAGAGCGTATTTTGAACGAAAAAAACAAAATTATTAATCGTAAAAAGAATGCATTTGCATTCTTTTTCTTTTTTTAAGGTAGAGAATTGAAAACTTTGGTATAATAAAATTAGAGGTGATGACAATCATAAAATTACTAGTTGTAAGTGATGTGCATCGCGATCATCATAGTTTAGAAAGAATCATCGAACATCATAAAGATAATGTTGATGATATTATTTCATTGGGTGATAGTGAATGTTCACTTGATTATTTAAAACAAAAAAACATCATTGCAGTTAAAGGGAATTATCCTTTTGATGGTGGCGAAGGATATCATAAAACATTGCATTATGAAGATATTGAGATCTTCATCACCCATGGTCATAAATTCGGGGTCAAATGGGGTAGTTTAAGTCGATTACATGAGTATGCTAAATCTGAGCATTATGATTTGGTGATGTATGGGCATACCCATGAAGCAAGTTATGAAATAGAAGAAGGGATTGTATATATCAATCCTGGAAGTGTGAGACAACCTAGAGGGAGACATGAAACTAGTTACGCAATTGTAACAATCAATCAAAAGAAGATTACAGTATCATTTTTTGATGTGAAGACTTTTCAAGAAATGACCATTTAGGAGGCGATTTGATGATTGGATATTTGGGTGAACGTTATACACAATCTTTTTATGCAGCTTCAACATTTTATATGCAAGATGAATTGATTGGTTTTGCTCGTTTGCATGCGCTTTTTGAAGCGTTAGAAAATGATGAAATCGATGGTGTCATATTGCCTTTTGAACGCACGAATGAGGCGAATATTTATGATGTGTTGGAATTGATTTTGAAGCATCGTTTTCACATCAATAGGGACATCCTTTATAAAGTACGTTTACAACTATATAGTATGAATAGCGATATCCATGAGATTAAAAAAGTGATTGCGGATGAGGCATCTCATATTGCTTGCGAAGAAGTATTGAAAAGTGCTATCGGGGACTATCAAAAAATTTATGTGGATAATCCAATCGTTGCGATGAATGAATTAGCGCAGTATGGAGATGATACTGCGGCACTTTCATTGAAAGAAACTGTAAAAAAAGATTATCATGTGTTGATGAGTGAGATACTAGAAGATCATTTTAATGTTGCTCGTTATATTTATGTGACAAAATCGTTAGAAGTTTTAGGTTTTCATAATAAGATGAGTATTCTTTGTCAAATGCGAAAATCTCAAGCAGGATCACTTTATACTTTGATCCATGAGCTTGCGTTAAAACAAATCAATATCACCAATATTTTGTTTGTGAATAATCAAGAGACACAACATAAAAATGCATTTTTTATTGAGTTTTATGGACATTTTGAAGATGAAGATATCAAAGAAGCACTAGAGATGATTAAGTATAAAACTGATTCCATCAAAATTGTTGGTTCTTATTTCTCCAAAGTATCTTGAAAGCGGTTCCACAAGGTTAATAATTGTATCAAATGCTCTCTTGTGGTAAAGTGGTTATGAAGTCAATATGTTAGGAGAATATGATGAAAAGAGCATGGTGGCAAGAGGCGGTAATATATCAAGTATATTTACGTAGTTTTAAAGATTCTAATGGTGATGGAATTGGAGATTTTGGTGGTTTGATTGAAAAATTGGATTATCTAAAAAATCTTGGAGTGGACGCAATTTGGGTTAGTCCACATTATGAGTCTCCAATGGATGATAATGGATATGATATATCAGATTTTTATCAAGTAAGTAAAGATTATGGATCGATTGAAGATGTGAAAGCATTGATTAACGAAGCGCATCAAAGAGACATGAAAATTTTGTTTGATTTGGTGTTAAACCATACTAGTGATGAGCATCCTTGGTTTGAAGCTGCGAAGGATAAAAATCATCCAGATCATGAAAAATATCATGATTATTATATTTGGCATAAACCAAAATACGATGAACATGGACATAAAATGATGCCAACAAATTGGCGTAGTTGGTTTGGGGGACCTGTATGGGAATACAATGAATCAACTGATGAATATTATCTTCACATATTTAGTAAAAAAATGCCGGATTTAAACTGGCGTAGTGAAGCAATGAAAGATGATTTAAAAGCCATGACTCTTTGGTGGATTAACCAAGGTGTAGATGGATTTAGAGTTGATGCATCGAATCATCTAGAAAAAGATTGGGATTTTCCAGATGGACATCCTGGATATGAGTATTTTTCTTCTTTACCTAAACATCATGAATATTTGGAAGAAATGTCAAAAGAAGTATTTAAACCAAATAATGTGATGACGATTGGTGAAGCTGGAGGAGCGACAAAAGAAGAGGCATTAAGATATTGTGGTTTTGATAGCGATGAGTTTGATATGTTGATTCATTTTGGACATACTTGGGCGGATACAGATAACCAAAATTTCTTAACACCTGGTAAATGGGCAAAAGGTAATCTTCGTTTACGTGAGATTAAAGAGAGCTTTGCGCGTTGGTATGAGATGCTTGGCAATAAGGGTTGGAATATTATTTATTGGCATAATCATGATCAACCAAGAATATTAAGCCATTATGGAGATGATGGACAATATCGTAAAGAGTCTGCTAAGATGCTTGCTTACACATTATATTTTATGCCTGGTACACCGATTGTGTATCAAGGAGAAGAAATTGGGATGACCAATGTTGATTATCAAGAGTTGAATGATTTTCGTGATGTTGAAGTATATACAGAATATGATAATTTCATCTCGTTTGGAGCATCTCATGAAGTAGCGATGCAGGCATTAAGAGATCGTGCACGTGATAATGCTCGCAGTCCATTCCAATGGTCTAGTGAAGAGTATGCTGGGTTTAGTGATGTGAAACCATGGATGAATGTCGTGGGGAACTATAAAGAGATCAACTTAGAAGATCAACTACAAAGTGAAGATAGTGTGTACCAAACTTATAAACATGTACTAGAAAACCGTAAAGAAGATGACATTGCGTTTGGTGAAATTACGTTTATTGATTTAGAAAGTGAAGATTTCTACATTTATCTAAATAAGACTAGATTTGCGACTTACTATGTTGTGGCAAATTTTACTGGTGAGACAAAAAACTTAACACTGAGTGAAAGCTTAGAAGGATATCATTTGTTGCATCAAAATTATCCAGATACAGAAGTAATAAAAGAAATGATTTTAAGACCGTATGAGGCATTTGTCTTAAGAAAAAAATAGGAGGTAGTGATGAGAGAATACCGTGTATTGGAAATGGATTCTAAAGAGTTAGACCGTAAAGTAAAAGTGTTTATTTATTTGCCGAAGTCCTATGAACAAAATGATCGTTTTTATCCGGTCCTTTATATGCATGATGGTCAAAATTTGTTTGATGATGATGTTGCTTATAAAAGTAGCTGGAAAATCTTGGAACATATGGAAGATAAAGAAATGCCTGAACTGATGATCATTGGAATCAATTCAACTGATAGTAGATCAAATGAATTATTACCATTGACGTTTGATTTTGATGGAGAGACAGTTGGTGGAGATGCGGATAAGTATTATAAGTTTCTGATATCTGAACTAAAACCAATGATTGATCTCCGTTTTAGAACATTTAAAAGTGCGAAGTATACTGCCTTAATGGGTTCTAGTTTCGGTGGGGTAAGTTCTTTGTATGCGGCAACTCGCTACAGTAATTTCTTTAGTCGCTTTGGATGTTTATCCAATGCTCACCATGTGTTGGGTGAACCGTTTTATGACATGATCAAAGACAGTGATTTATCAAAGGTCCGTAAACTTTATATGGATGTCGGTACGAAAGAGTCATCTAATGGAAAAATTAGTTCCTCAGATTATGTAAAAAGCAATGAAAAATTATATGAACTATTACAAGAGAAGTTGCCTGAAGAGGATTTGTTGTTTGCGATTATTGAAGGCGCAAAACATGATGAAGATGCTTGGGCAAAAAGATTTAGAGATATTGTGAAATTTTTATTTGAAGTTGAGTGAAAAAGTGTAGATTTTTCTACACTTTTTTATATATTTTGTTGTATGAGTATTGATTTTGAGTTAACTTTATAAAAATGTTAAAATGATAAAAAGGTGTTAAAATGATTGACTTTTAGCCAGTATTATATATAATAATTGTGTAATGTTTATTTTTGCGTAACAACCTGTATAATTATACTATACTTTTTGAATTGATTTTATGGTTGATTTTACCTTTGCGTTTCAAAATGCTCCCACTTCAAATCTTGATTAAGTGGGGGATGAATGAAACCTCATTTTTATTTATATTCTCAATTCAATTTTTTTTTCATTTTTTTAAATTAAAAACAGTGGAATTGTGGTATAATATAAGTATAGATAAAGTCTTAACAAAGGCTTTATTGATATATATGTAAGTGAGGTGATTTTGTTTGAAAAGAACGATAATTCGTGGAGAACGTATAAGAATATATCCAACTGAGGAACAAGCCAATAAGATACATATGATTATTGGCTGTGTCAGACTTGTCTGGAATTATTCATTAATGGAACGTAGTTCGATTTATGAATTATACAAAGATTATCCAGAGTTACTTACCTCACATACATTCAAATCACAAAAAGATTGGAAAATATTTTTTCCATTTTTAAAAGAAGCTGATTCACAAGCACTAAACACTGAACAACAACTTCTCAATCAAGCATTTAAGAATTTTTATAAAGGAACACATAACTATCCTAAATTTAAAAGTAAGAAACATTTTCGGAATTCTTATACAACACATACAACAAGTAATAACATTCGAGTTGAAGAAAACTTTATTAAGATACCAAAAGTAGGTTGGGTCAAGTTGAAATCTTCTAGAAGAGACTTACCGATAGACGCAATCATTAAGGCAGTGACCGTATCTAGAACCAAAACAAATAAATACTATGTATCCTTGAGATTATCCTATGAACAAGAAGTAGTGGAACATAATATGGATGTGTTAAAAGCAATCGGACTTGATTTTTCAATGTCAGACTTTTATGTCGATCACAATGGTAAGAAAGCCAATTACCCCATGTATCTTTATCAGTCACTTGAAAAACTAGG
>DFNN01000157.1:14137-20679 GCA_002376065.1 Caryophanales bacterium UBA3566 | reverse complement strand
ATACGTGAATTCAATGTTGAGACGTTTGCGTTATAAAGACGTCTAGCTGCTTGTAAGTGTTCTTCAACATCATTGATTGATTGTTGTAAGTTAGAAAATACTTTTTCTGCTTTAAGTTCAGGATATGCCTCAACCGCTACTGAAATACCAGCTTGAACTTGATCCATTTTTTGCATGAATTCTTGTTTTTCATCAAGTGATAATTTTTTTGGCAATCCTTGACGCCATTTTGTGACATTTTCAAAGGTTTCTGCTTCATGTTTCGCATACCCTTTTACAGTGCTCACCAATTTTGTCAATACATCAAAACGTTTGTTCAGTGCTACATCGATACCTGATTCGCTCTCTTCTACTTTTACTTCTAATTGACGCAGACTGTTCATTGTACCAATATACCAAAAAACTGGTATTAAAATGACAACTGCTAAAATAATAATGATGATTAACCAAGGTTCCATAATGTTTTACTCCTTTAGAAATATTTTTTTGTTCAACTTCAGTTCTCTCACTACCTCATGAATGACAAACAAGTCTCGTTTAAATTCCTCAACAGTTGATTGATCAACTTTACGGAACAAGCGTAATTCAAAAGTATCGCGAAAGTTGTTTATGGCAATATATAGTTTTGATCCACTAAAGGCAAAACTAATATGTCCTTTGTTGTTTTTCTCAAAATCGAGCAATGCTTGCATTAAATGCGGTGTTAAAACATAAAATGCAGTATGATCATTGGTTGTGTAAGTTTTATACACTTTGTTGAATTCAATGCTCTCCATTTTGATTTTATTAAATTTTTGACGGGAAATAGGTCTTGTATTTTCGGCAACTTGGAGGGCACCGTCAAAACGTTTATTAAAATCAAAAACAAAAATTCGCCCTAAAAAATACGTAACCCATTCTGTACGTGTTCCATTTTTTGTATGATGCACATGCTTTTCTTCAAGTTTTACATCACTTGATATAAATGAAACACCATCCATTGATCCACTAATAAAATCTTCTGAGTGGAAACGATCAGGACGCTTTAAAAACTCTGTATCCATCACTTGTGATTGGCTTAGACCGGAACTGACAAGCAACTGACCTTGATCAATATGTTCTCGTACCAAATCACCGAGGACTTCTCTTTTAAAGCTTTTACTTAAAGCATTCAATTTGCTCATGGCATAGATTAAAAATCCAATACCTGGGACAATCGCAATCAATCCAAACGGACCTCTGTGTGCTAATGCAACAAATAGGATAATCCCAATGATTATAAGTGCCCCACCAATGAGGGTGTACTTTTCAAGTTTTGCCTTTGCATTTTGGTAGGTTTGTAATTTATCTGTCATTTTTCATCACCATATAATATTATACTTTAAATTTACGGAAAAATAAAGAAGATTATTGCTTTGAAAAAGCAATAACTGCCTTAATTGCTTTTTGCCATTTAGCATAACGAATACTTCGATCTTCTTCATCCATGTTTGGCGTGAATGTTTGATCTTCTTCAACAAGTTGCTCTATTTGTGATATATCTTTAAAGAAACCACTCTTCAAACCGCTTATATAGGCTGCACCAAGCGCTGTAGACTCTAACATTTTCGGTCGAATGATTGGTGTATTTAAGATGTCTGACTGAAATTGCATTAATAGATTATTTTGTGAAGCTCCACCATCTACCTTCAACAGTTTGACATCTATATTGGAATCCTCACACATGACATCAATAATGTCCTTTGATTGAAATGCTAGTGCTTCTAAGGTTGCTCTTGTAATGTTTCCTTGAGAAGTTGATCGTTTCAAGCCAAACATCGCTCCTTGTACTTGTGCATTCCAATATGGCGTACCTAAACCTACAAATGATGGCACCACAATGACACCTTCTGAAGAAACAACACTGTTGGCTAGTGCTTCACTTTTGACGGCTGAATCAAAAAATTTCATTTCATCACGCAACCATTGAATCGCACTTCCAGCAACAAAAACACTTCCTTCAAGCGCATATGTTGTTATGCCATCCATTTGATACCCAATGGTTGTTAATAATCCTTTTGCGCTTTTTTTTGGTGTCGTTCCCGTATTCATCAACATAAAGCATCCAGTTCCATAAGTATTTTTGATCATTCCTTCTTCTAAACATAGTTGTCCAAAAAGGGCTGCTTGTTGATCACCAAGAACACCAGTAATAGGAACTTCATGGCCAAAGAATACATGGTTAGCAGTATGTCCAAACAAAGCATTAGAATCAACAACTTCTGGTAAGATTGATGCATTGATTCCGAATAAATCTAGTAAGTCTTTATCCCATTTATGCTCATAAATATTATAAAGCATCGTGCGGGATGCATTTGTTGCATCTGTTTTATGAATCTTTCCACCACTTAATTTATACAGCAACCAAGTATCAATGGTCCCAAACATTAATTGACCTTCATCCATCAACCTTTTTGCGTCTTTATTGTGCTCAAGTATCCAGACAATTTTACTGGCAGAAAAATAAGAGTCCAAAATCAGACCTGTTTTTGATTGGATAAAGTCTTTTTGATTTTCATAACGATGACAAATCTCTCTACTTTGCTTAGATTGCCAGACAATTGCGTGATGAACAACTTTTCCGGTCGCACGATCCCATAACACCGTTGTTTCTCGTTGATTGGTGATTCCAATACTGGCAATCTCTTGTGGCATAATTTCTTTTTCTAGTAATGCTTGTGCTAAGGTTGTCAACACAGAATTCCAAATCAAGTAAGGATCTTGTTCTACATAGTGTTCTTGTGGGTATAATACAGGCACTTCTTTTTGTGCTTGTGATACCACTTCTCCTTGTTTGTTAAATACAATCGCTCTAGTTGAAGATGTACCTTGATCGATACTAATAATATACTTTTCCATTTGATCACACTTTCTTGTTTTTTTTATCATATCATAAGAAAAACCAACTTTCAATTACTACTAACACAATAATCGTTGACATGATAGGGCAAAGTTGTGATATAATCAATTTAGGAGGGTGTCAATATGAGAAAAGAGTTTAAGTTGCTAGATCCATATGAGAATGAACTATATACGTACTTATGGACCGTTGAAGATCCAAAAGGTATCGTACAAATTATTCATGGAATGAGTGAACATGTAGGTCGCTATGACCATTTTGCTAAATACCTTAATAGTTTGGGGTTAACAGTGATTGGAAATGATCATCTTGGTCATGGACTTACATCAAAAGACTTATCTTGTGTCCACTTTGATGACACAGGAGGGTTTCACAAGGTTTATGAAGGGGTAAAGACAGTCCGTGATTATATTGATGCAAAATTTCCAGATTTACCAGTGATTATGTTCGCGCATTCGATGGGATCATTCATCGGTCGTTATGCAATCCTTTATGATCATGAACGCTATAATCAAGCGATATTCTCTGGAACAGGTTGGTTTTCTAAATCATCTATTCAGTTTGGAATTTTTATCGCAAACATCATTACTTTATTTAAAGGAAAACGCCATGTCAGTCCATTTTTTAACCAAAAATTTATGAGCGGTGCCCAAAATTCAATGATTCGTAGAGGATTGATCAATCGACCAATCGAGTGGTTAACGAATGACAAAGCTGTTCAAAAAGAATTTGAAGAAAGTCCTTTATGTGGGCAACCTTTTACTATTACAGCCCAAAAAGACTTATTACAGTTTATGCTTGATATACAAGACAAAAAGAAAATCAGAGCAAGTGCTTCTTCTACTCCTTTGTTCTTTATTAGTGGAGAGCAAGATGGACTTGGAAAATATGGACAATCGATACGTAAACTATCAAAACTGTATCAACATTGTGGCTATTCCAATGTAAAATACAAAGTCGTTGATAATTGTCGACACGAAATCATCAATGAACTTCGAAAGAAAGATGTGTTTGAAGATTTAGGTGATTGGATTTTAAGATATATCTAAAAAAAATGACTTCAGCGAAGTCATTTTTTCTTTGGATATACAATCACATGTGTATAGATATCATCGTTTGTAAAGTTTTTCAGATGATCTTTGATGTCATCAATTGTGATTTCATCGATGATTTCTAAAAATTTAAAGATAAATTCATGTAGAAATCGATATTTGGTGAATTGATTTGCAATATACTCTAAATGGTTCAAAGATTGAACAAAATTCCCTGTTAATTGTCGCTTCATTCGATTGACTGCGACGTCTTCAATTGATTTCGTTGAAAGGTCTTTTGCGAAATCAATGATGATTTTTGCCAATTCTTCTGGTGCGACTGTCTCACTACCAATAATGATATTTGCATACGTCTGATGAACGGAAATATCATAACCATATGAATCATTGATCATATTCTTTTCAAGCAACGCTTCATAAAAGGTTGAGCTTTGAGAAAAGAATTCTTGTAAAATAATCGTATAAATTAATTCATCTTTTAAAATATGTTTACTTGGTGGAAGTTTTATTCCGACCAACATATCAGGCATTAAGATATCCATTGATAATGTGTGTTCTTGTTTTCTAACAAATGTTGGTTCATCGATTGTTTTATAATATGGCACCATTTTTGTTGAAAAAGTCATATTTTCTAAGGTTTGATTGATGGTTTCTTCCATTGAAGATAATTCAAAGTTTCCTATCACAAACAACATCATTTGATTTGGATGATAGTATGCTTGATGAACATTTTGCAACAAACTTAAGGTAATCTGACTAATTGAATCGATGGTCCCTAGAATATCGTTTTTGATTGGGTGATGATGATACATATTATCCAGAGCTGAAAGGTACATACGTGTATGATGCGAATCTTGATACATCGTAATTTCTTCTGCGATGATCGGTATTTCTTTGGCAATTCCTTGTTCTGTGAATGCTGGATTCAACACAAACTCTAACAATCTTTTTGTGTTTCTCAGCACATGGTCAGTGGAAGAAAACAAGTACGTAGTCCCATGGTTTGAGGTAAACGCATTGACACTTGCTTGGTCCATCGCAAAGGCTTCTGAGACATCGACATTTGGTTGTTCAAATAGTTTGTGTTCCAAAAAGTGCGCGACACCTGCTGGAATATCAATGATTGTTCCATCTTGCGTTTGCATAAACTCATTGATGGAACCAAAATTGGTGGATAAGGTTGCGTAAGTTTTATAATAATTGTTTTTCGGCATTAAATATATGTCTAATCCACTTTTATGTTGATAGTAATAGTAATGTTCTTTTAGCGATGGTAAATTTACTTTATTCATGTTGATCACCTGTCAGTACATATATCGTATCAAGAAGAATCTCCTTTGATAAAGTAGCAATATCTTCTTTTGTAAAAGCTTGCAATTCTAACAAACGTTGTTCGACTGAATAGTCAATCTTAAAAAGTGAAGCAAGTGTTGCTTGATTGGTGAGTCGAGCTTGTGAATCTTGACTTTGAATCAATGCATTTCTCAATTGCTTTCTACTTTGTTCAAAGACTGTTTCACGAATCGTTCCAGTTTGCATGTTTTTGAGTGTCTTTTTGATTAAAGACAATACTTGCTCTTTGTTTTTTGCATCAATACCAGTTTGAATCAACAACAATCCTTGATAGGGATCATAACTTGATGAAACATAATAAGCCATGTGATGTTTTTCACGAATTTCTTTAAACAACATCGACTCTGAATGTCCACCCAATATGACGTTTAAGAATCTTGCTTTTAAATAATCTTGATCATCAAAATAGATTGGCATATGTAATCCTAATACTAAGTTGGTTTGTTTAATATTTTGCGTTTCAATGATTTCTTGACCTTGACTTCGTTCTTGATTTTTCACTGTAAAAGAATAATCAATTGATTGTTTATCTAAAAATGAGAAATGATTTGTCACAAGATCATGTGTTTTTTGTTCATCTACATCTCCGTGTACTGTACATATAACTTGTCCATCAAACAAATGATGATATGCATTCAATATATCTTCATATATCAAAGATTTTACATCTTCTTTGTCTCCTAAACCATCGATATGGTTGATGGGATCTTTGTACATATGCTTCAACATAGAAAGTACGGCATAATGTGACTTGTCAGCATAGATACTATCAAAGTACTCTTCTAAAATACGTTGTTCTTGTTTAAATAGTTTTTCTGTTAGTAACGGTTCTTTGATGATTGATTCTAAGACTTCAATCGCATCAGTCATCATATCGTTGTCTTCTAAGGTATAATTTGAGTGAATAAAGTCTATGGTAAAAGAAAGCATTTGTACTCGCCCAATTTTTGAAGGCAATGCCGACAAACGCATGTTGTAACGTTCATGCAAATGGTTGAGCAATTTTGCTTTGGTTGGATATGTTTTTGTTTGTTGTTTCATCATATTAATCAATACAGCACGTGCACTCATCTCTTTTTTTGTTGGTTCTGCTAAAAATGAGAGTTGCATGCGAACTGTTTTAAATTTTGGTGTTGTGTTGATGTTGATCATGTAATCACCTTTTAAAAAAAGTGCAGATGCACTTTTTTTGTTTATTTTGCAACATTGAGTGCAATATCCATCATTTTCGTAAATGCATTTTGACGCTCTTCTGCTGT
>DFNN01000157.1:0-13746 GCA_002376065.1 Caryophanales bacterium UBA3566 | reverse complement strand
TTTTTGTTGGTCACATTTGCATTATGAAATAGTGCAAAAGATTCCATTTCTACAGCGATAGCGCCATATGTATCACGAATTGATTCGAATTCTTTAAAGTTTTCACGATAGAATACATCACTTGAATGAATCGTACCTTCAGTCAACTCGATGTGTAAATTTTTGGCAATATTACGCAGTTCTTCATTTAATTCTTTGCTTGGGTATGCGTAATCATCAGTTGTACCGTTTTGTGTTTTTGCATAAGTTGATTCACTCCAAGCTTTATCAACTAGTAAAACATCGTATAATTTTAGTTTATCAGTGTATGCGCCACAAGAACCGATGCGAATAATTTGTTCGACATCATACTCAGTGAATAATTCATAAGAATAGATTCCAATACTTGGCATACCCATTCCACTACCCATGACAGATATTTCTTTTCCTTTGTAAGTTCCCGTAAATCCATACATATTACGAACATTATTAAATTGTTTGACATTTTCTAAATACGTATCAGCGATCATTTTTGCACGAAGTGGATCTCCTGGCATCAGAACTGTTTTAGCGATGTCACTTTTTCTTGCTTCAATATGTGGTGTTGACATTATGTATTCCTCCTAATTAATAATCTGAATCTGCAGTTTGACCTTGCATCAATTTCACACCGCTTGATGTTCCAATACGCGTAGCACCTGCTTCAACCATTTTTTGTACGTCTTCTGCTGAGCGAACTCCTCCACTAGCTTTGACTTCTTTTTCTTTGGCAACTGCTTTCATAATTTTCACGGCTTCTATTGTTGCACCATCTGTTCCAAATCCAGTTGATGTTTTGACAAAATCAGCACCAGCGTTGATGGCTGCTTCACTTGCCTTTTGAATTTCATCATTTGTTAAATAACATGTTTCTAAAATAACTTTTAATGTATTGCTTTTACAAGCATCTTTGACGGCTTTGATTTCTTGTTGGATATAGTCAAAGTCATGTTCTTTGACTTTTCCTACATTTAGCACCATATCAATCTCATCTGCCCCTTTTTCTAATGCATCTTTGGTTTCAAATACTTTTGTTTCAGTCGTATTTGCGCCTAAAGGGAATCCGATGACTGTGCAAACCAATACATCACTTTCTTTGAGTTCCTTTGCAGCATGTGTGACCCATGTAGGATTCACACATACACTTTTAAAATCATATTCTTTTGCCTCACTAAGTAATACATCAATGTCTTTTTGTGTTCCAAAAGCTTTTAAATACGTATGATCAATCATTTTATTTAAGTTCATAAAGTCCAATCCTTTCAAATAGTTTCAAATATAGTTTAATCAACACACCAACACTGAGCGAGAAAATCAAGGTACCAATATTGACCATTCCAAATCCAATACCAGCAATAAAACCTAACACAATCGCTAATGTCACTGCGCTTAACTCCATTATAACACGAATTTTCGTCATTTTGTTAGAGTTCGATAATTTCATAATCAAGAGCATCAATTCATCGAAAACTCCTGCTGGGTAAGTAGAAATAATTAAGAGTGCACCACCCATCGGTAATAAAAACAACCCAAGCGCATAAATCAATACTCGATTCACCCAGGTAACGACACTAAAATCAACAAAAATGATTTCATTGAATAAATCAATCATACCTCCAACCAATATGATCGGTACTGCCATAAAGAAATAATGGTATTCTTTTTTTATGATGACAATGAAGAGTGTGACGGATGAAGCAACCAAGATTGTTGCTGTACCAACTGTGATGCCTAGTAATTTATGTAGACTGTAGTGTAAGGTATCCCATGAACTAAGCCCGATGTTGCTTCTTAAAATCATTACGACACCAAACGCTATAGCGATAGATCCTAATAGATAAAACCCTGTATAGCGAAGGTTTCTTCTTACTGTATTAGGATTTTGTTCAATATATTTTAGTAACCTACTAAACAATTCAATCAATGGACCAACTGATAAAGCAATGAAGAATGATCCAATGTTTACTTGACCAATTCCAATACCTGCCAATACACCAAAAAAGATTGCAAGCAATAATGCGAATACTTCGTTGCTAATGCGAATATATGACATTTTCTTTGTATGGAAAATATCCATAAACATCAGCATCAATTCATCAAAGACAAATGCTGTATACTTAGAAAATATAATCATTGCGATACCAAAAGGGATCGCTATCAATCCAAATACAAAGAACAGTCCTTTGGTTAACCACATTGTTGGGTAATAATCACCCAATAATATCAAATCAGAAAAATCAATTGACAATGATATTAAAAATAAGGGAATCAACATAAACAAATATTTGATTTTTCTTCGATACAATATCACAATCGACATCACGGTCATATTGATAATGAATGACGCGTTACCAAGCGTTACGACCATTCCAAGACGATTTTCTAATAAGGCACGTAAACTATAAGTCACGGTATCCCATGGTCCAGCTCCGACTGTTGAACGAAGAGCCAAATTGGCTCCTAATCCTAAGAAGAAAAACCCGACGATGTATAAAACATCTTGTTTCAACGAAAATATATCTTTCTTACGATAAACAATCTTTAGTATACCCACAATCAAAAGCATTGTGAGTGCTAGTAACATAAAGACATCTTGAAAGATTACTGGGGGTTTGATCAATGAGCCAACATATTGAACACCTTGTTCAACTAAGTTTTGACCAAGTGAGGTCAAACTAAGTACGAGTACCAACGCAACCAACACTACACTAATTATCCATGGTTTACTTTTTTTCATATTCATGTTGCGCTCCTTTAAGCAAAATCATACCCTAAGAAAACTTAGGGTATATTTGGCCAATATTATAATGATTCTACGACTCTTTCACAGCGATCACATAACTCATCTTCATTCACTGTATCAACAACTTGCCAACAACGTGCACAAGTATGTCCTTCGCGTTTATCTACATCAATACTGATTCCTTCAAAGGTAAATTTTCCTTCACCAGAACTTACAACACATTCAGAGACAATAAATAGTTGCGCCAAATCATGTTTGATTGATGACAATAATTCTTTTGTGCTTTCATCAGGATAAAGCGTTAATTTTGCATTCAAGCTTTTCCCAATGATTTTTTCGTTACGTGCTTCTTCTAATGCTTTTAAAACATTGTTTCTTAATTCCATGAATGCTTGATATTTATCTTTTAAACCTTCTACATGATAATTTTGTACTTCTGGCATATTTTCTAAATAAATATGTTTTTCTGCTTTTTCTTGCATCGTTTCATATGCTTCATGTGTTGTATGCGGTAAAATTGGTGCCAATAATTTTAACATACTGAGTGTCATTTCATATAAGACAGTTTGAATACTACGGCGATTTTGCGCATTTTGTTCATCAATGTATAAAACATCTTTGGTCCAATCTAGATAAAAGGCACTGACTTCTCTTGTGACAAAATTGGTGATATCACGGTATACCGCATCAAATCGGAAATGATCATAATGATTGATGATTGTTTTGTTTAATTCATCAAGTTTGACCATCATATATTGATCAACTTCTTGCATATCATCAAACGCTACACGATCTTTTGTTGGATTAAAGTCATTGATATTTCCAAGCATAAAGCGGATTGTGTTGCGGATTTTACGGTATGATTCACTTACTTGTTTCATCATTGAGTCACTAATGCGAACATCACTTTGATAGTCGACACTTGAAACCCACAAACGTAAAATATCTGCGCCCATTTGGTTCATAATTTTTAATGGATCAATCACATTTCCAAGTGATTTCGACATTTTACGACCATCACCATCAAGAACGAATCCATGTGTTAAGCAAGTTTTATAAGGGCTTTTTCCAGTAGCGGCTACTCCTGTTGATAAACTACTGTTAAACCAACCACGATATTGATCACTACCTTCTAAATATAGGTCACTAGGATATGGTAATCCAAAATTGATCATTCCACCATGATGAGAGGTTCCTGAATCAAACCATACATCTAAGATATCTGTTTCTTTTGTAAACTCACCATTCGGACTATGTTCACTAGTGTAACCTTCTGGAAGTAATTCTTTCGCTGATTTTGTAAACCAAGCATTTGATCCTTCTTGTTCAAATACATCAGCAACATGATTGATGACATCTTTGTCTAATATTTCGGTGCCATCTTCATGATAGAATACAGGGATTGGTACGCCCCATGTACGTTGACGAGAAATACACCATGCTTCACGGTCTTTGACCATGTTCACCATACGTGTTTCTCCCCATTTTGGAACCCAGTTTACATTTTCTATTTCTCTAATCATATCAGGTTTTAATGTTTCTATTGATGCAAACCATTGTGGGGTTGCTCTAAATATCACAGGTAACTTTGTGCGCCAATCATGAGGATAAGAATGTTTAAACCAAAGAAGTTTCTTTAAATGTTTTGATTCTTCTAAATCTTTTGCGACATTTTTAGAACATTCATCAATAAATTGTCCTTCATACTGTTCGCTTTCTTTGGTCATGTATCCTTTTCCATCAACAGGACATAAAATATCAAGTCCGTATTTTTGACCAATCATGAAGTCATCTTCCCCATGACCAGGTGCGATGTGTACAAGTCCAGTTCCACCTTCTGTTGATACGTGATGTCCTAAAATAATTGGACTTACGCGATCATACAAAGGATGTTTATAGGTCATTCCTTCAAGTTCAATCCCTTTAACATCTTTGATGCTTTCTACTTTGTTCCACTCTAACACACGTGATAATTCATCGATGAGTTCGGTTGCGACCAAATAAACATCTTCATCATCAACACGAACAAAGGAATATAGTATTCCATCACCAACAGCAGTTGCTAGGTTTGCTGGGATGGTCCAACCAGTGGTTGTCCATATCAAAAATTGGAACGGTTCATCAATGAGTCCATTATTCTCTACTGCATCAAATCCGATATATAGTGATGCTGATTTTTTATCATGATATTCAATTTCTGCTTCAGCAAGTGCTGTTTCGCTTGATGGAGACCAAAAAACAGGTTTTAATCCTTTAAAGATCAACCCTTTTTCAACCATTTCTGCGAACACACGAATTTGTGAAGCTTCATATTTCTTATCCAATGTGACGTAAGGATTGTCCCATTCTCCTAAGATTCCCAAACGTTTGAATTGTTCTTTTTGTGTGTCAACTTGTTCAAGTGCATATTCTTCACACATTTTTCGGAAATCTACTTTGTCAATCAAATTACGATTGACTTTTTTCGTTTTCACTAGTGCACTTTCAATTGGAAGACCATGTGTGTCCCAACCTGGTACATAACGTGTATAAAGACCCTTCATTGATTGATATCTTACAACAAAGTCTTTTAATATTTTGTTTAATGCATGTCCGATATGAATATTTCCATTGGCATAAGGAGGACCATCATGTAACACATATTCCTTATTGCCTTTATTTTTGTTAAGTCGTTCTTGATAAAGATTCATTTCATTCCATGCTTCTTGCATTAGGGGTTCATTTTTCCCTAAATTTCCTCGCATTGGAAAGTCGGTTTTCGGCATTAATAGTGTATCTTTAAATTCTTTACCCATTGTGCATCTCTCCTTTTAATATAAAAAAATCGCCCTAAAAAAGGACGAATAATCGCGGTACCACCTTAGTTCTAGTTATCACTAGCGCTCAAGTCTTTAACGCAGACATGCGGACACACTTACGCTATTCAGTGGTCATCTCATAGGTGATAAATCAGTAAACATTTTTTCCGAGTTCTCAGCTACCCTCGGTCTCTTTTGAAAAAAGTGGTTTATTGATTGTTGTCCTACTCTTTGATTTTCTCACATATTATAACAAAAAAACAAAATAATTCAACTGTTTTAATGGTATTTTTTGTATTTTAAAACGATTTTTCCTTTTTTTGAATGTCCTTTGGTATTATCTATCAAAACTCGACCATATTTTCTAATGGACACAACATCTTCTTCTTCGACTTGTTTTGTTGGTTTTACGATAACCTTATGATTGACTTTTACTTCACCGTTGATGATTGAGAACTTTGCTTCTTCACGGGATTTTTTGGTGATTTTTGAAACAACCAAATCAAGTCTCATTGAATCTAAAGTTACCCTATGTTCTATGTATTCCTGTTGATGTTGATAACTTTCTAAGTCTATTTCCTCTAGCGAAATAGGGACATTGTTTATTTGTGTAAACTCTGTTTTGATAAAACGTGATAATTCTTTTGATATCACAAATGCTTGTTGATCGATTAAAATATCACCGATATGTTCACGCTTAATTCCTAAGGACAACAAAGTTCCTAATATCTGTTGGTGTTTCAATGTTAGGTAATCTGCTGGATAATTGATTTGCATGACAGTAACAATATCTTTATCAGCACCATATAGTGCGGCTCTCATCCGTTCAGGATTTTTATATCCACCTATAAAAACAACATCTTTCACTTGAGAAGATAAATACATTTGTTCTTCTTTTGTTAAAAATGTGGTTTTATTTGGTTTGTTTGCTTTCGCTAAATGCAGTAATTTTTTCTCTATATCATTCATGATCCTGCCGCGATACGAGCAACCATTTCACTAAAACTTGAAAGTCCGAACTGATAAATAATAAACCCTAATATTGGTGTTAAATCAATCATACCAATGACTAAAATACCACGAAAAATACGCATGTATGGGTTGGCTAAAAGGGCTATATAATAATAGAATTTACTTTGATGTAAACTCGGAACCCAAGACAACAATACATACGCAATTAATATGTAATAATAACCAGTTAATAAAAACTCTAGTACTCTGAGAAAGTAAATTAAATAAATATCCATAACTACTCCTTATATTCGTTCACAAATTTGCGCAGTGATCCATCCTTATAGTCTTGTTTTGTGGCGAACAAAAAGATGTCTTTTTTGATTGACTCAATTTCTCCATCTATTGCGTACGTTACTCCACTTAAAAAGGTTATAATTTTATTGGCTTCAATCGCGCTAAAATCCTCAAAATTGACGATCAAAGGACGACCTTTTAATAGTTGATTGGCAAGCTTATATACATCCACATTCTTGTCCATTAAAATGAACTTTACTTTGTCGATTGCTTGTTTTTTCTTCTTTTTAAAAATCACTGTGCCACCTCTTTCTTAAATAATACACTACCCAATCTTAAAAAGGTAGCATTATGCTTGATTGCAATATGATAATCATTGCTCATTCCAATCGATAGTTGATTTAAGTTCAAACTAAGTTTTTTCTTAATCTCAAGCTGTAAATCATTGAGTTTTTGAAACTGTGCATGAATGGCTTTTTCATCGTCTGTATGTTCTGCCATACCCATCAACCCAATTAAATCGATATGATCAAAATCTTTGATTTGTTCGATGAATGGAATGACATCTTTCAATGCCAATCCATGTTTTGTATCTTCTTTACTGATATTCACTTGTAAAAAACATTTTAAGGGTGTTTCTCTTCTTTTTTGGATTTCTTCTGCGAGTGAGTAATGATCAAGTGAATGCAAGTAATCAAGTTCATTGATGCATTTTTTCACTTTCTTACGTTGCAGTGTACCAATAAAATGCCAAGTGATTTTTAAATCCTTTAACAGTTCTTTTTTGGCTAAGAAATCACTTACCCTGTTTTCACCAAAATGGGAAATACCTTGATGATATATCTCGCGCATTTCTTCAGCTGTAAAATATTTTGTAGCAGCAACAATTTCACCGTTGTAGTCTGATAGTTCCTTTTTGATTTCCTTGATCAAATAGTTCATTTTTTTCTCCTAACCCGATTATGATGAAAGGTATATGAACTAGTAGAGATTAGTGCAGCTAATGCTAAAAGGATTGTGATAATATCATTTTGTCTATTGTTGATAAAAAATCCAACAATGATCATAATCATTACAACGGCATAGATGATATGATAATATTTCATAATCTCCCAACTTTCTATGAAAAAAGCGCGGATGCGCTTATTTAAATCTTGATTTTAACCAAGAAGGAATTGATGTTTTGCTTTCTTCTTCATCGCTTTCTTCTTCGTTTTCTTTTTTGGCTTTTTTACGTTTTTGTTTTTTGCTTAAGTTTTCCTCATCATCTTCATCGTCTTCATAAATTTCATGAGGTTCTGTTCCTAAATCAGACAATGATACTGATTTAGATTGATCAAACCCAGCAGCTATCACGGTGACAATCACTTCATCTTTGATATCTTGATTGATGGTTGTACCATAAATAATATTGATTTCTGTTGCGCTTGCATTTTGAATTGCTTCAACAGCCTCATTTACTTCCCAAAGACCGATATCAATACCACTTGATATATTGACGATTGCATCAGTAGCTCCATCGATATTGGCATCAAGTAATGGTGAATGAATTGCTTTCTTTGTAGCTTCGATTGCGCGATCTTCACCACTGGCAATTCCGATTCCCATTAATGCAGTACCTTTATCTTTCATGACGGTTTTTACATCCGCAAAGTCAACATTGATGAGTCCTGGTACAGTAATAATTTCAGCAATACCTTGCACCCCTTGTCGAAGCACATTGTCTGCTTCTCTAAAAGCTTCTAGCATTGAGGTAGAACGATCCACGACATAAAGTAAACGATCATTTGGTACAACAATTAAGGTATCAACATAAGGTTTTAGTGCATCCAAACCTTCTAAAGCCGTCGAAACTCTTCTGCGACCTTCAAAACTAAATGGTTTGGTGACAATACCAATTGTTAAACATCCCAATTCCCTAGCGATTCTAGCAATGACTGGGGCAGCACCTGTTCCAGTACCTCCACCCATACCTGCAGTAATAAAGACCATGTCTGTATCACTCAGTAATTCACGCATTTCATCTTCGCTTTCGACTGCAGCGCGTCGACCTATATCAGGATCAGCACCAGCACCAAGACCTCTAGTAAGCATCTTACCAATTTGTAACCTGGTGTCTGCTTTCGATAGTCTTAATACTTGGGCGTCTGTATTTATGGCGACAAACTCCACACCTTGAACCTCATTTTCAATCATACGGTTCACAGCGTTTCCGCCACCGCCTCCAACACCGATTACTTTAATTGTAGGCTTTTGATTAAAGTTATCCATTGATTCAAACATATAATGACCTCCAATTAACTTGTTAATTTATTATAACATCATTGCGTCGCAAAATAAACACGTTTTTTAGAAAAAAGCACTTACTGATAGTATTTTTCTAAAAATGTCTTTTTAAACGCTTCAAACTGATTTTCTTCAATCGCATGACGAATATCATGCATGAATGTTTTTAAGAAGTATAAATTGTGATAGCTGACCAACCTTGGACCTAAATATTCTTCTCCTTTGAAGAGATGACGAAGATAACTTTTGGTGTATGTTGTACATACTTTACAATCACAATTTGGATCTAAAGGAGAGTGATCATCTTCAAATTTCTTATTTTTAATGGCAATACGTCCAACTGAAGTCATTGCGCTTCCATGTCTCGCCAATCTTGTTGGATTGACACAATCAAACATATCGATACCACGTGATACAGCTTCTAAAATATCATCAGGTGTTCCTACCCCCATTAGGTAAATCGGTTTATCAGCTGGTAATACACCTTCTAATTCTTGAAGAACTTGATACATTTCTGCTTTTGATTCTCCGACACTGAGTCCGCCAATGGCGTAACCAGGAAAATCAAGCGCAATCGTTTCTTTTGCACTATGCAATCGCAAATCTTTATAAGGACCACCTTGAATAATACCAAACAAAGCTTGTTCTTCTTTATTTTGATGAGCCATTTTTCCTCGTTTTGCCCATCTTAATGTTCGTTCAACACTATCTTTCATATACTCATAATCTGCATGAAACGGAGGGCACTCATCAAAACTCATGATGATGTCTGCACCTAAGTTGTTTTGGATTCTAATGGAATCTTCTGGCCCCATAAACAACTTTTCACCACTTTTGTGATGACGAAATTCAACACCAGATTCGGTGATTTTACGGATGTTACTCAAACTAAAGACTTGAAATCCACCACTGTCAGTTAACAGTGCATGATTCCATTTCATAAAACCACGAATACCACCTTGTTTTTTTATAATATCATCACCTGGCTGTAGCCAAAGGTGATATGTATTCCCTAAAATCAAACCATCACTTGCTTCTTCTATTTCTTTATTTTCTAATGTTTTCACTGTTGCTTTTGTCCCTACAGGCATAAAAATCGGTGTTTGAAATGTTCCATGCTTGGTCGTCAACTCACCTATTCTTGCGCTTGTTTGTTCATCTTCTTTTAGTACTTTAAATGTTATTGCCATAGTATCACCCAAATCTATTATAGTAGAAGTTATCAGCGCTGTCCATTAGAAGGTGTTTCTTTTTGCACCGCATTACTGATCATTAGCTTAATCCGATTCAATTGATTGATTTCTGTTGCACTTGTATCGTAATCAATCGTTACGATATTAGCACTTGGATAATGTTGTTTCAATTTTTTAATCATTCCTTTACCAGCGATGTGATTTGGCAAACATCCAAATGGCTGAGTACAGACAATATTAGGGACATCTTGTTCGATGAGTTCAATCATTTCCGCTGTTAATAACCAACCCTCACCAACATGTGTACCATAATCGATGAATCCTTTTGCGAGTGATTTGATATGTTTGAATGTTTTCGGGACACGATAACGAGTATTCTTTAATATTTTTCGAACTTTATTTCTTCTGTGTTCAATCACTTTGTTGATCAATGAAAATGTCATAGATTGGATAAAAGAACCTCCATATTTTTTTATATCATGAACCGTAGAATCAAATGAATACATAAAGAAGTCAAGCATATTAGGCGTCAACACTTCACAACCTTCAGATTGTAAGAGTTGTTCTAAATTGTTATTTCCTAGTGGAGAATATTTGACATAAATCTCTCCAACGACACCAACTACTGGTTTATGATGTTCAATTGTTTTAATTGCTTCAAACTGCTTTATTGCTTTATGAATGAGTGCATTAGGTTGGAAAAAAACACGGAAATTATGATAATAAAAATACTCATTGAGTTCATTTGCGACTTTATGATAAACCTCCATTGTTTGTCCTTTGATTTGTTCGTATGGCTTAGTCTCATTCACCAGTTGCATCAATAAATCACCAAAAATAAGTGCATTGATCAACTTAAACAATATTTTTGTCGTGATTTGAAAACCAGGATTTTTTTCCATTCCACTTGCGTTAACACTGATGATTGGAATAAATTCATACCCTGCTTTTTTAAAGGCTTTACGTATCAAACTTACATAGTTACTTGCGCGACAGCCACCACCCGTTTGGGTGATGATGACAGCGATTTTATGGATATCATAGCCACCTTCTTTGATGGCGTTGATGAATTGTCCGATGACAAGCATAGCGGGCACACAGATATCGTTGTGGGTATATTTCATTCCTTCATGAATCAAATCGAACGAAGTATTTTTTAATACTTCTGCTTTGTAACCTTCTGTTTGTAATAGATGCGTGAAAAATTCAAAGTGATAAGGTGCCATCGATGGAATCAAGATGGTATATTCTTCTTTCATTTCCTTAGTGAATAGTAAACGTCCATCCTCATATATCAATTTTGCCATTATGTCCACCTCATTGTTGAAAGTAAACTTCTTATACGTATATTGACAGCCCCTAAGTTACTGACTTCGTCTATTTTAATTTGGGTATACAATTTGTCTTCTTTTGCCAATATATCTTTCACTTCATCGGCGGTAATCGCGTCCAATCCACAGCCAAAAGAAACCAACTGAATGAGATTTGCATTGTCAACTTTTGATATATACTTCGCAGCGTCATAAAGCCTTGTATGATACGTCCATTGATTGAGTACTGCTACTTCATCTTGATTGGCTAGATGATGCACACTGTCTTCACTAATGACAACCGTATCAAGAGTACGCAGTAATTTGGGAATACCATGATTTACTTCTGGATCAATATGATAAGGACGTCCAGCTAATAATATCAAAGGTTTTCCTGTTTTATTTGCGTAGGAAATCGCTCTAAAACCTTCAGCGATGATTTGTTCTTTATAGTCAATATAAGCTTGCATTGCTTGATCAAACCCTTGTTTTATCGCTTTTGATGAATGATTGAGTTTTGTGTGAAAGATATTTCTTACACTCTTATAAAAAGACTGTTTGCTATGCGTCGAAACATAAGGAGAAAGATATTGATCAATTGGTAAATCTTCAATATTGGCTCCAATCAATTCAGGATAAAACGCAACAACAGGACAATTGTAATGATTGTCTTGATGCGGTTTTTCTAAAGTATTAAAGGCCATATTTGGATAGAAAATATAATCCACATCTTTTTGGATCAGATTTTCAATGTGTCCATGTGTGATCTTCGCTGGATAACATATGGTATCACTTGGAATTGAATCTTGCCCGAGTTCATAAAGTGCTTTATTTGAGCGATCACTATAAATGACTTCGTAACCAAGAGAATCAAAGAAGGTGAACCAAAAAGGGATATTCTCATACATATTTAAGACCATAGGAAGACCAACTTTTTTGATGTATTTTTTATTTGGCTTAGATTGGTAACTGTTGATTAGGTCATATTTAAATAAATAGAGATTTGGATTGTTTGATGTTTTTGATTCTTGATTTGCGCCTTTTTCACAACGATTTCCTGAAATATAATGATGTTTCCCAAATAAGTTAATGGTTAAACGGCAATGATTACTACATTGTTTACAAATGGCATTTTTTGATTGATATGTGAATCCTTTTAATCGATCTTGATTCAACATACCTGAACGTTCTTGTTTGGTTCTTTTCGCTAACAAAGCCGCACCAAATGCGCCCATCAGTCCAGCAATGGAAGGTCTTGTAACTTCTGTGCCTAATTCTTGTTCAAAGGCACGCAACACAGCGTCATTATAAAATGTTCCACCTTGTACAACAATATTTGTTCCTAACTCGTTTTTCACATCGACTACTCTAATGACTTTATACAATGCATTTTTCACAACACTGTAAGCTAGTCCCGCTGAGATATCACTTGTTGATGCACTTTCTGCTTGTGCTTGTTTCACACCACTGTTCATAAATACAGTGCATCTACTACCCAAATCAACTGGGCTTTTTGCGGTCGTCGCTATTTTAGCGAAATCTTCAATTTCGTATCCAAGAGATGTACTAAATGTTTCTAAAAAAGAACCACAACCTGATGAACACGCCTCATTCAACATAATAGAATGGATCACACCATCACGCACAGTAAAACATTTCATATCTTGTCCACCAATATCTAGGATGAACTCGACATCATGTCGGAAAAATTTCGCAGCTTCATAATGACATATCGTTTCAACTTCACTGCCATCCAATAAAAAGGCGTGTTTGATCAAATCTTCTCCATATCCAGTACTAAAAGCACGTACAATAGTCACACTTGAAGGCAATAGTGAATACAGTTCTTCAAGAGCTTTTTTGACGATATCAATTGGATTTCCTTGATTATGAGAATAAAAGGTGTGTAATAAAGCATTATCTTCACTAAGCAAAACAATTTTTGTTGTTGTACTTCCCGCGTCAATCCCTAGATATGCATTTCCTTCATAGGTAGATAAATCTTCTTCTTTCAATGTCGCTAATGCATGACGTTCTTGGAATGATTGATATGCTTTTTCATCTTCAAATAAAGGTTTTAGTCGTTTTTTCATATGTGGTTGGATTTGGTTATTATGTTCAGCAATACGGACGATGATGTCTGTGACATT
>DFNN01000101.1 GCA_002376065.1 Caryophanales bacterium UBA3566 | reverse complement strand
CTGCATTTCTTCACCTGGCCAAATTGTGTAAACACCCTCACCAGAAGCATCATTCCAAGCCCAAATAGCCGCAGTATCCCAGTCAATTGGTACATACGCATAAATGTATTTGGTTGCGATATATTCAGGCAAATCTCCTGATGTTGCTTGTGTCAACGAAGGATTTCCAGTATACACAGTCACCATATTTCCTTCACCGTCATCTTCTTCAGACGCAGTAATGGTTACCCAAATATCTTCTCCACTCACCGCAAAAGCACCAGTTTGAATCGTTCCCTCATTCGCATTCACAATCACATTTGTCATTTCTAAAGGAACATACAAATAATACCATCCAGGATTCGCTTCATCAGCAAGCATCGCTTTCCCTGGCCATCCCAAATTGGCATACGCAGCCGCTCCATCATCATCCCATGCCCATATATGTAAATTTTCCCAACCTTCAGGTGCTTCTACATATATCAGTTGAACATTTTCTGTACTTTCTGCTTGAATTTCTTGATGTTCTGCACCCACCAATATAAATAAAGATAGGGCAATCATAATCATAAAACTTAACACTTTTTTCAATTTCGTTTCCTCCTAATAATAATGTTTTACGCAATAAGCGCTTTCTTTAACATTAGTATAAACAGAAATAAAAACCCTTTCAAGATATATTTAGGAAAACGTTTTACTAAATATTGAAACTATAAATCGCTATATAAAAGGCTACAAATATCACTTTCCTAATTTTTTCGTAAAAAGTTAGGAAAACGTTTTACTATAATTTTATTCTATCATTCAGTCTTTTTTTTGACAAGAAAAAAAAGAAAAACCATCAAAATGATCTTTCTTTTTCCTAAACTTCTATGATGTGATACGTTCTTTTTAATGTATAACCTAATTTTTCAGCAAGTCTCTTACTATGGATATTTTGCGCATCCCAATGCGCATGTTTTCCTTGTTTCAATGTTTCTTTAATAAAATACGCAGAAATCAATAAAGCATAGCCTTTTCTGCGATGACTAATATGTGTTTGCACTTCTACTTCATACCCTTTTGAATACCTCGCAAAACTTGAAGTTCCACTTAAGATATCTCCTTTTTTATTTAACAAGACAAAACCAAAACCATGTTCCATAAAGTCTTCCACACTTGTAAAATTCTCCACCATTGAAGATGTCCAACCTTGTTTTATCAACCTATGATAAAGCTCTTCATCAATCTGTTTGATGATCAAATCCTCATCCTTTTTATTCACAATCTCTTCTAAATGGCTCAATGAAATAGATGAATCATCCATCTCATAACGTGTTAATTGATCGACTTTATCAGGATACGCTTCTTTAATTCTCTTCACCCAATCATCTGATGCATGTATTTCTGCGTAGTCTTCAACCAAAGAAGCAAACAGTTTTGCTTCTTTGCCAAATGCATCACCATAGTAATAAAAGGTATGTCCTACATCGACAAATAAGATACTTGGTTTCCTTATATTGTCTACAAGTATTCTTCCATGATACCCCAAAAAAGCCGCATCAAGTAACGTATCATATAATACAACTTGAAAATACTCTTTTAAATAATCACGGTCTTTTTGCGTTTTCACTTTTTCCATTATCTTCACCTACTCTTTTTCAAGCAATCCTACATACACTTTTGATTTGTGTTCTTGAATCTCTTCAAGGATTCTTTTAGGATCGATTGTTTCTTGATTGTTTTTGTATTTATCAATCACGTATTGTTTCGAACTTTCTAATGCCATTAATTCAAATAAGTAATGCAGTTCTTTTTCATCAAACAATGGATTATTTGGATCCTTTTCTTTTAGTGAACCCAAGTTTTTTTGGTTGATGATGTGTTCCCCATTAATTTGAAGCGTTTGTTCTTCTTCAGCCATTCTTGCTTGCCAAGATGCTTCTTCAAATACAAGTTCAATTTTGTTAATGAGTCCTTCAGCAATACTATTTATATTGTTTCTTGCTTTTATGATACATGTTGCTTTCGTCACGATATCATAACTAGTCGCACTCAGTGCAATTCGTTCTTCATAATGATGTGAAGCAATCGGTACTTTAATAACCCCAATCGTGTCAGTCATCATATGTTCTTCTTTGGTATAGATTTCAATCGCTTCAGGGAACAACATTGATTCATAATGTTGATTGATTAAAATACTACTTTTTAAGGGGATATACGCTGTATCAAAATACAGTTTGATATAGGATGTACGATTGGGAACCATGATTTTTCTTTTTTGACCAAACGCAAGCCCATTTTCTGGATAGACAACCTTCTCTTTGATGACATGTATTAAGACCCTTGTTTCTTCTGTTTTTGTACTTGCTTTTAAGACAATTGGTTTGGTTGTCTTCTTTAGCGCTTTAATGATGACATGCTTAATAATGGTCCCTTCTTGTTTCACTGTTTGTTCTTGTAAACTGATTTCTTTGTTGGTGAGGGTGATGTATGGATTGTGTTCAATATCTAGCTTGACAACACCAGTTTCACTGGAGTTGATGTATAAATGGAGTCCATATCGTTTTCCTTCAGTGATGGTGATGACGTTTCGAGCAAAATGAAGACGTTCTTCAAGAAGTTTTTGATCATGTACCTCATAGATAGGTGACAAAGTCAAATCTTCAAAGTATTCATTTGTTTTATGTAATGCCGTAGTGAGTTTTTCGTTTTGATGAAGTGAAAAACTCGTTGTTTTCTTTTTATGACTGTATTGATCAATCACTTGATGAAGAATCTTTGTAACCTCAGATATCATATTGATTGTAAACCGGTGTCTTCTGTCAAACCCATCTCTTGAATCTCGCAAGATTTCTTCAGGTTTTTCTTTGTTTAAATACATTCTTAATACATGACCAATCCCCTCAATCACGTATTCACCCGCAAGTGTTTTCGTCCCATGGATTTTTTCTAGACCAAACATACTTTCTTCATAAACCACTTGATATTCATCACGGATGATGATCTGTCTTTGATCACTTGGTTTTGATTGATATAAGGTTAAGTAACTATTGAGTTCCATACCATCCAAACTTAAATTGATTGGGACTTTGTTCATGATACAAGGCTCACTTTGAAATAGTTGTTTACTTGCATCTAATCGATGTTTGATCTCATCATCAAAAAACACAACTTGTCGGTTTTCATTAGAGAGGATGTATCTAAGCATATAAAATGTATCAATCTTTTCTTTTATGTCTTTTTGTTTGGGAATTTTGACACTTTCAGGCAAACCAAATACAACCAATGTACCATCTTTAATAATTCCCGTTTCTTTTCTTACTTTGTCAACATTCAACAATGCTTGTGTATGAATCTTTTTTTGGTGTTCAAAGATAAATGAACACTTTGATGCCTTTCCATCAACAATGGAAATAATATATGATGGGAATTGATGAAATGCTGACAAAAAAAGAACGTCTGAAGCCCCTTGTCCAAAGAGACCACGGATGTTTTTGGTGTTAGATAATGTATGGTAATCTCCTCCATACTTTGAAAACAGTTCACTCATTTTTGACAAACTCATGCCTTCCGCATGATCGAGAAAACGAAGAACCCTTGTTCTTCTGTTTAGTTTGACAGAGATTTGTCCAAACGTATGTTCTAATGGTTTATCTTGATCTGCCAAACGATTATAACTATCATCACTATTTAAGATAATCTCTGTGATGATCTTTAAAAAATCATCACCAAAGACTTTCTGAATATCTCTTTTGACTTTCCGGTTGGCATCCATTACATCATATGTACTCATAAGTCACCTCAGTTAGCTCTCGTCTATTGCACTTGAAATCAAACGAAACATTCGATTAATATTTTTTTCTTTCATGCGGTTACAGTGAATCACCAAGTTATCACCTGGATATTCTAAAGTAATAATTTTTTCTGTTAGGAAAATATAAGCAATCAAGAATAGAATCCCAAACGCTTCTCCTAAATTCACAATAAGTGGTTCGATACTGAAAGATAATCCAAGATAACTACTGTTGGAAAGTAAATGGATACCAATAAAGAAAACCAAGAACATAATCGCAAAAAATAATAAGATAGAATATCGTCCTTTTGATCTACTACCTGCATAGATTGCTTTCAAGTTGACAAATCTTGAGACTTTGCTTCTCATAAACAACCTTTTTTCTCTACCATAAAAATAAATCCTTTTATTAGTTAAAAGCAACAACTCCTTGCTTGCATGTTTTCCTTTACCTGATTTGATATAAAATTCTTGTTTCAAGTCTTCTGAATCATTCAAGATAATATGTTCATAATCATTTTGTCTCATCGTTATCCCCCTATGAAAAACTTTTTACTATACTCATTATAGATTACAGGCCGCAATTACGCAACCTTTGACCATAAAAATATTAGAGAAATAAAGGGCGAGATTGAAATCATATATGCGAAAAATATATCGATTTTATTCTATTAGAAACAACTATTGTTCTTTGTCTATGTTATCAAAAAAAACTAGTTTAGATTTCGAACTAGTCTTCTTGTTTGATAGGGCTTAATTGCTTATACTACTTATTTGATAGGTTTAAATATCTAAAGAAATATTATTGACCATTACAAATATTAAACACCATAAATAGTAATATTATCCCTCTATAATGGTTTTATAAGGTACTGACCTTAAGAAAATTAATCATCATACTTTCTTGGGTCATCCTTGATTTGATCTAAGAGCGCAATATCTTTTTCATCAATCAATATATCCAATTTCGTATTCGATAAAATATGTGATTTTCGACTCGATTTCGGAATCGGTGCGACACCTTTTTGGATATCATAAGATAAGGCTAAAACAGGAATACTTACTTGGTACTTTTCTGCCATTTCCTGAATGGTCGGATGAGAAAGATATCCTTTGGCAAGAGGTGAAAATGCTTGAATTTGAATATTGTTGTCCCCACAAAAAGCAACAAGTTCTTCTTGTCTATGACCAATGAAATATGATATTTGATTGATGTGCGGAACAACATCACAATGGTCCATAATGTTTTGTAAATGTTTGATTTCAAACTGACTTACACCAATCGCGCCAACGAGTTCGTCTTTGTATAGTTCTTCTAAAAACTGATACACTTCAACATTTCCTTCATCATAATCCCCATCTAAATCATCAAATGGTCCAGGGGCATTGATGATGTAGGCATCCAAATAATCAACACCTAAGTTTGCAAGCGTGCGTTCAAACATTCGTTTGGCACTTTTTTTGTTTTTGATGTGAGGTGGTAGTTTTGATGTAATAAAGATTTCTTCTCTTGGGATGTTTGAATCCTTGATTGCTTTCCCGACACTTTTTTCGTTTTGATAAATAATCGCTGAGTCAAAATGTCTATATCCCACTTCTAATGCATAAAGTACAGCTTGATACGCCTCTTCACCATCTCTTAGTTTGTAAGTACCAAATCCAAGCTTTGGCATTTTATAACCATTGCTGAGTGTGTAATATTCTATTAAGATTGACATAATTTTCCTCCTAAAAAAGAAAAACTGTTTATATGTTTAGTTTACCATACAAACAGTTTATTCTAACTTGCATTGCTTAAGATTGTCTATTAAATATACTCTTTTCTCCAGTCAACAAGGTTTTCTCTTGATATCACTGAACCATGTTCTAAGGTACAAGTCAACAACTCAGCAAAATACATTTGATGAATGCCAAGTTGAACATACTTACTTGCTTCTTCTTCATAAGCTTTGATTGCTGTTTCTTTATCTTGAAAGTAAGATGTTTCTTTGTATTTAATTTTCATTGTGTGTGATCCAATTACTTGGAATTTCACTTGGGATTGTACCATTATTTCTCCTGTCTTTCTAAGATGTCTTGATAGATTTTTTTGTAAGGAATATCGACAAAATCTTGATCGTTCATAAATTGCTCTTCACATAATTTAATGTATTTCTTTTGCCATTCACCAAGCGAGGACTGATCAAACTTCTTCGTAATTGTCCCGAGTAGTTTCAGTTGTCGTAAACGAAATAAATCCATTAATTTATCAAAATCAAGTATAACTTCTTGATTGACACGAATGTATCCTTTAATGAATGATTGAAAGATTTCTATGTTTGCCTTTTTATCAATGTCTGATGGATTCCCACCTAGCAGCAAATAAAATAAATAAACAGCGATATCATACAAATAATAGTTGTATTCCATATCATCAAAATCAATGATTGTCACACCGTCCTCATGATAAAGGAGATTGGAAAACAAATAATCTCCATGGATTAAACCATATTCTCGTTTATCTACTTTATAACTATTCAATTTGTTTAGAAGGTTAGATAACTCGTCTTGATACAATTCCTTCGCATCTTTTAACAACTGAATATCTGGATGTTCATCAAAGTGATTTCTTGATACATTTGGCAATTTACTTAATGCCAAATGAAGAAGGCCTAATTCTTTTCCTGCTTCAAAGTGTGTATTTTGTGTAAGTGTTGTTTCATACCAATTTAACCCATTCACCAACTCAAAGAAACAAAGAATATATGCTTTTTCTTTGATCACATATTGATTGTCTACTTTCACTGGCGCAGCAATCCTTACTTGATCTTTCACTTCATTTAGAATCATGACTTCTTCTAAAAGCTCTTCTTTGGTTCTTCTTTCACTTATTCTGATGATGATGTCTTTTTCTTGGTAGGTTGCTTTATAAATATCATTGTGAAATCCTTTTAGTTTTTCTAAGTTACTCATTCCTAAGTTATTTAAGATTCTCTCCATGTTGGTTCACCTTTTCCCGAACTCTCTTGTTTAAGCCTATATTTAAGTAGTCTTATCTTGAATATCAATAATAGCTTTGGCTATATCCTTACTAACATTTAAATTAAAGACATCCGGAATAATATAATCTGGACGCAATTCATCTTCTGGGATGATATTTGAGAGAGCTAAACACGCCGCAATTTCCATTTCTGTTGTGATTTGTCTAACCCTTGCTTCTAACAATCCTTTAAATAATCCTGGGAAGACGAGCGCATTATTAATCTGATTTGGAGTATTAGAGATTCCAGCACCATAGACAACTGCACCACCTTCTAAAGCATCCTCACGTGCGATTTCTGGTGTTGGGTTGGCAAGCGCAAAAACAATCGCATCATTTGCCATACGAGCAACCATCTCTTTTTTTAAGATGTTTCCTGCGCTCACACCAATAAATACATCTGCGTCAACCAACGCATCGCTTAAATCTCCACGTAATCCTTTTTGATTCGTCACACGTGCTAAGTTTTGTTGATAAGAACTTAACGTCTCATCACTTGGATCCAATATTCCAGCGATATCACATACAACAATATTTTCAGCCCCAAGTTCAATCAAAAAAGACGTAATCGCAGTTCCTGCACTCCCTGCTCCATTGACGACTATGTGAGCTTCTTTGATGTCTTTCTTTACGAGTTTTAAAGCATTAAGTAATGCCGCACAGCTTGCGATGGCTGTACCATGTTGATCATCGTGAAATACTGGAATATCCAGCATTTCACGCAATCTTCTTTCTACTTCAAAACATCTAGGTGCACTAATATCTTCTAAATTGATTCCCCCAAATGAAGGGGCCAAATGACTAATTGTTTTGATCAACTCTTCTGTATCTTTAATGTCTAATACCAAAGGAATCGCATCAACATTGGCAAATTTCTTAAATAAGACTGCTTTTCCTTCCATCACTGGCATAGCAGCCAAAGGTCCAATATCTCCTAGACCTAGTACCGCTGTACCATCACTGATAACTGCGACCGTGTTATTCTTTGATGTTAAGTTATATGCTTCTTCAGGATTGTCTTTAATCGCCAGGCAAGCTGCCGCAACTCCAGGAGTATAAACGAGTGCTAAGTCTTCTTTGTTCTTCACATCGTATTTACTTGTTAATTCAATTTTTCCTTTTAGTTTCCTATGTAACGCTACTGATTTTTCTCCAATAGTCATTATTCCACCTCGTTTTATTTATTCTTTAATATGCTCTTCACTCACAATTATCATACCATATTTCATTTTATTGCGCACGGGGATTATGAATAATTCCTAAGACAAGAAAAAAGTGAAACATTGAAAATGTCTCACTTCTTGATTATATTTTCTAATAAATCTTCTTCAATACCTTGATTGGATGAACGAACAATATTACTTAGCATTCTCTATTGCTAGAATCAAGTCTTCCTCTACTTGCGCTGCGACAACTGTTAATTCTTCATCATCAAACTTTCTGATGAATTCTTTTGGTTTCATCATACCAATAATCACTTCACCAAATTGTTCATAAACGACAAGTTTACAAGGCAAAAAGAATCCAACATCGAGATTTTTTTCAAGGACGCTTTTGGCTTGAAGAGGATTACATACTTCAAGAATAACGTAATCATAATCAAAATCAACACCTTTTTCATGTAATTTATCTTTAAAATTTAGTTCCCAAAGCACCCCAAACTTATAATTACTGAGACTCTCTTTTAAATCACTAATTGCTTTTTCAAAACTTTTTTTACTTTGAACCTTATGGAGCATGTCCATGATATTTCTCCTTTCGCGCATTTGTATTGCATATTCAAAAACAATAATTGACGACTATTCATCTTCCATCCATCAATGAAGAGAGTGAGTATTACCAATAAACTCTTCTACTCAAGCGATGGATAAATTTACTTAATAAAAAGCTAATTTAATATATTTCTATTTTAGCATCATCAAATCAATTAGTACAGTAACTCACGTTTATAGATATAGACAATTCAGACTTCTAAAAAAAGAAACAACTATTTCAGTTGTTTCATATAATGTAATGGTTTAGGTGTTTCAAGATACCCTAAGGCTTTATGCGCTTCTGGACTCCCTGGATAATCTTCATTTGTATCTGATGCCATTTCAGTGATTCCTTTACTCATTGCCCACTCTTCAGCCGCAAGCACTAATGCTCTTCCGATTCCTTGCCCTTGGAATTCTTTTTTGACATACCAACCTTCAATATATCCTACCTTGTCAGTTTGACAACCAGGACAATCTTGACGAATCGACAACTCAATAAACCCTTGCAGATCACCAAACTCACCAACAGCCAAAAATATAGGATATTTTTCTTCATGTTGATAATGACTATGTGATTCTTTTAATAAACCTTCCATGTCATGACGCGGCCATAATTCTTGACGCAAAATGACGTGATCTGTCATATCGTCTCTTCTTGCTCTTCTAATCTTCATTGTATTCTCCTATTGTAATTTTTTTGCGTATTCAACCAATTTGTAATGCCAAGTATACATATCACTTGGTTTTAAAGAAATAAGTTTATTCATATCTAAATGAATCGTCTCTTCTTTTATTGTAACACAAGGAAAGAACGGCGCAGTATTTAATATACTTATATCGAATTTATCTAAAAAATCTTGTTTCGGACACGGTTGATGTTTGATTAAGTAGTCCAATACTGATTGATGATACTGATGTGTCACATCTAAAGGAGATGGCACAAGGTGAGTATGTTGAATGAGTTTGTTAACTTCCAAATATAATGCTTTTACATGCTTCTGTCTTTGGATCAATGATGCTAAAGTATCATCTTTCACCATCATCGCATCGTTTAATCTTTTTTCATAATCATCAGGTAATTTATCCAATGTTTTACTCAAATGCATGATCCATTTTTCGTGAGGAATATGTTCACCATTTATGATGAACAAACATTTTAGTAACGGGATAATTGCTTGATTAAAGATAAGATGACCCTGCATCACATCTTTACGATGAATCCAAACATCACCAGTGATTTGAATAGACCAGTGTGCACGAAACATCAAACTAGACAAATCATTCAATGGTGGTTCTTTTGTGAGTTTTTCTTGATAAAGTTTTGTGATTTTATCATCTTTTTCGTATAAAATCTGCGCATATCCACGATCCCAACACATCAAAGAATCCCACTCTTTTTCTTGTTCATCTTCATAAGAAACAAGAGAAACATCATATAGTTGTCCATGATCCATTGATATGCCAACTTCAAATGGTGTTTTAATATTTTGGTAATAGCGATAGTACTGTCC
>DFNN01000126.1 GCA_002376065.1 Caryophanales bacterium UBA3566 | reverse complement strand
CATTCAAACTTGTCAAAATCATCTTCTTCTTCAATGTCTTCTGTTTCATCATTTTCTTCATCAGGTTTTTCTTTTTGCTCTTCTTGAACTTTCATTTGATGCTTCATCATACGCTGCATCAACTCATCATTTAACTGAGAATTTTGTCTAAATGCCACAAAGATTAATAGCAATGTAATAAAGAATGAAAACTGAAACATTTGATCAAAAATAAGCACCACAAACAATGCTGTTGATGCATAAACAGTCATCACCAATACATCACGATATTTAATCAGCATAAATCTACGATACATGAAATAACTATTCACCACCGCAAAGAACACAAACAATAATAATCCAAGTAATACCTCAACAAGAACGGCACCAAATCCCCAAGCCCATTTGTTTCTCACAAGATAATCTGATACACCACCTAATAAGGTATCATAAAATAATTCTGGATCAGTTTCTTGTAATGCAAAATCAAGTTGATTTAGCGAATTACTTATTGACGCAAGTTCTTGCTCATACATCATCGTCCCATTAAACAAAAATCTAACGTACTCTTTATGCACAACAACCGCATACTGTTCATCCGCATAACGATCACGACTAAATGAATCATAGCTATCTAAAAAGAATCTAATTCCAATATCTTCATAAACGAATTGCGATTCTTCTACTTCACAAGTATACACGCCATCCACAATATCACAACGACCATCAACGGTTTCAAAATTTTCTTTCACATTTTCTTGATATGCAAAAGACAATCCATCATATGTCGCCACATCGATAAACGTTCTAGTTCCCATCAATAATGCAAATAAAAATAAATACAAAAAGACAAACCAAAGTCGATCTTTTCGGTATGCCACCAACCCACGCGGGTTACTCAGAGAATCTCTAAATCGTTTGTACATATACATCACCCAAGCATTATTATATCATATAACCCCATAATTGGGTAAAATGTGCTAAAATAATTGTAGGTGATATTATGCATATGAGAACTAAAGAAAAACCTTACAATACGCTCAATAACTACTATCAATTACGATACGGTCAAAAAGTCTTTAAAATCGCCCTTAATGGCGATTTCACTTGTCCAAATAAGGACGGTTCAAAAGGCACTGGTGGATGTATTTATTGTAGTGAAAGTGGGAGTGGTGATTTTGCTGGAAACAAGACATTCTCCCTAAATGATCAATTTCAAAACATCAAACAAATGATGCAAAAAAAATGGAAGAATGGACTATACATTGCTTACTTTCAAGCAAACACGAACACATATAAAGATGTCGAAACATTGCGCACATTATTCGAAGAAGCACTATCCCTTGAGCCAAAGATCATCGGATTATCGATTGCGACAAGATGCGATGCTTTAGACGATGCCAAATATGATTTATTAGAAGAACTCTCTAAAAAAACCCATCTTCAAATCGAACTTGGTCTTCAGAGTATTCACCAAGAGACAGCTTTATGGATGAACCGAGGACATGATTTACAATGTTTCACAGACGCAGTTAATGAACTACGTAAAAGAAACATAGACGTCGTCGTCCACATCATCAATGGTTTTCCAAATGAAACACCAAATATGATGTTAGAAACAAGCAACTTTCTCAATAACCTAGATATCCAAGGAATCAAAATCCATATGCTACATGTGATGAAAAAGACAGCGTTAGGTCATCTCTATGCAAAAGAACCCTTCAATCTTCTCACACTAGATGAATACCGTGATATAGTCGTCAAACAGATTACGCATCTAAAAGAAGATATCATCATCCATCGCCTCACAGGAGATTCACCGACAGATCAGTTAATCGCACCTCTATGGACAAAAAAGAAATTCATTGTGATGAATGAGATTGACAAATATATGAGAGCCAATAAACTCCACCAAGCAATCTATTACAATCAAAAAGAATAACATCGCTGTTATTCTTTTTTTAATCTCTTAAAAACACTTTTAACTCTTCATAAATAATCTTGATCACCAATAAATCCGCACTACCACCAGGAGAAATCATTCTAGTTTTGTATTCTTTACTTAACCGATGCACTGTCTCTTTATTCAAACAATATCCGCCACTACGAATAATCGACTTCATGTCTTTTTGCACTTCAATAAGTGTTTGATAATTGGTCTTATGGACAATCGTTGTATCATCAAGTTCAGCCATCAACCGAATCAAATACTCATGCAAACGACAAACACCGTAAATCTCTTCAAACGAAGGAATTTGAAAAATCAATGGCAAGCCTTTTAAAGCTTCTCCTCTGATCCCTTTCAACCCATAGTTTAAATAGATAATATCGCCATTAGTTTTTTCTTGTTTTTCTTCCACATGTTCATAATAATCACCGACAATATCTTTGGTAATCTCTTGAATAGACTGCTGTAAATACGCTTTTCCTTCATGTTCAAGAACCGTCTTAACCAACGCACTCAAAAACACACCCAATAAAAATATCAATCCTTTATGCGTATTTGTACCACCTGTAGCCTCAAACATCTTATTTTCTGCACGTTGCCCAATCTCTTGTAAAACAACAGGACGAAACTCATTTGTTAATCCAACTTCAATATACTCTTTAATAAACGGTTTTAGCGCAAAGATACTTTTGATGAATGTCTCATAAGTCATATCAGTATGACAACCTGAATCATGAGAAGATACAAGTCCAAATTTAGGGAATAAATCAAGTTCTTGATAAATTGCTTTGATGGTTTCAGTACTGATATGATTGACCAAAAACTCATCAATAATTTGGTTTACTTTATCAAATATTTCAGTTTTTGAATGACGTTTTGATCTAGCGCAAATATGCGCATACTCCTCACAAACCAAACAAGTTCTTAAATCACAAGATAAATCTGTACGTGAGATTGCACCATGATCATAGACATCCATGTCAACCAATCGTCCAATCATATTGTGATCTTCTAAAACTATTGTGCGTTCTTTGATCAAACGACCTTTTTCATCAATCGCGTAAATATAATAATCTCCATCAAGTGAGGAAACAAACTGATAATGACCAATATGGTGAGAAAATAATTTGATAATTTGATGGTGAAAAAAAGCCAAAATGAATTGCATTCTTTTGATGTTTTTTTCATCACCGACCACATTTAATTTCAACACTAGGATTGCAGAATTCCTATGATTGACTGACCATTCATCAATCATGTTCGCACGCAGTTCTCTTGCTTTTAATACCGGATTCATCAATGTCGCTCTAAGGTATGTTCAATCAAATGATTGATGACACTCTGCCCTTTTTTACTTTGTAGAAACTCAAACGTAGCTTTCGGGACATAATCTTTTACTTTATCTAATTTATTGGCCTTTAATAACTTGCGTACTTTTGAAGCTGAGATAATATTTTCTCCAATCGCTTTTCTTGGAATAATTTCAATGTGTCCATTCATATACTGTTTTAAAACCTGATTGTATTTATTGGTGTTATAAGAAAATGGTTCTTCACCTAAATAACGTTTCTTAATATTAAAAAACTTAGCAAAGTATTCTTTATATATTAAGACATCAATCAGTGTTTGTTCCTCATCAATTAATTGATCTTCTTTTAGAAAATATTTTGGGAAAGTGATTTTTGATACCAAGTAATTCATTGTCGGTAAAACCACCACATTTTCAAGATGTTCTGTTGCTTTTTTAATGATCTCAAAACGATCATGAAAAGGAAAACTAGACGCATCTTCGCTCACGACAAAAACAAGCAACTGTTCTGTATTTCTCGCAGCCTCTTCAATCAAGTATAGATGTCCTAAAGTCATCGGGTTTCCATTGATGATGACACAATGCTTTTTACGGTTATCAAGAAAATATTTGTCTTTTAAATCTTGTAAAACATCTTTAATATGACGTCCGCCCTCAAGCAAAACAGTGTTCATTGTTCGCACCAATACATGCATCCCTAATTGCTCAAAAATCTCTTCATTATGCGGCATTGTATAAACAAAATAATGGTCGATTTCACGTTCTTCTAAAACCTCAAGTAAATGCTCAAACATTTTTGTCATTACTTGCATTCCTTGCGTTTTCTCATCAACCAAAAAACATTTCATCACATTACGAGCAAGCGAAGCAGTCCCAATTAGTTGGGTATCATCATACACCAAAACAGCATAATCAATATCATATTCATAATCAAGATTATAGCGCTCTAAGAATGCAATCTGTGTTTCACGTTCTTGCTCTAATAATACTTCTTCAAACCTAAGCATAAAGATTCCTCCTATTTTCGATATAGTCGATCAATCTTATCGTACGTACGGTCTTCTATCACACCTATTTGCACATCACTTCTTGTGACATCTTTCGGTATTCCTGTATAGTTGATTGCCTCTTGATACAATTCTTCAATTGTCTTAATTTTAAGAAGGCTTTGTTTACATTTCTCTAACAAATCTTTTCTCAATGGATTGATGGCAATTCCGCGTTCTGTTACCAATACATCAATATGCTTCCCTAAAGTTGTAATAGTCGTCACATGTTTTTTAATGATGGGAAGACGTCCTTTAAAAAGAGGACTAACAATCACACTTACTTTTGCCTCGCTAGCTGTATCACTATGACCACCACTTCCACCCATAATGATACCATGAGAATCTGTGGTTACATTGACGTTGAAATCAAGGTCGATTTCTGTTGCTCCTAAAATCACGACATCAAGATCTTTAATCACTTGGTCTATATCTGCTGGATTTGCATATTTTGATGCACTAATCGGTATATGATTTTTATTTCTACTAAGCGAATCAATCGCTGTCAAATCAAAACACTGTACATCATACAATTTATCGACCAAACCACGTTCAAGTAATCCAACATGATACCCCGTAATTCCGCCACTAAAAAAACTGGCAGTAATCTGTTTTATTTTCATATAGTTTTCCAGTTCAGCAGTTACCTTTAAAGAAATGCCTCCTGCACCACTTTGAAAAGAAAACCCATCCTTAATTACATCTATATCTTCTAAGAATCTCGCAGTTTGTTTCGCAATTTTTACACCAATTGGGTTGGTTGTAATATTCGTTGTCCCAGAAACAATACCTGAAGGGTCGCCAATTTTATCTAACGAAACAACATAATCCACATTCGAACCATGTATTTCAACTCGATCAAACTCCTCGTCAACCAAATGGTCTGTCAACAACACAACTATTTTCGCATATTCACTATCCGCAATAGCGTACCCTAAACTACCACATTTGCTTGGACCTTTGTAACCAATCGCATCACCCTTATAATTCACACTAGGAGCCGCAATAAAAGCAATATCGATTTTACTTTTTCCTTCAATGATTGCACGAGCTCTACCACCATGTGTTTGCATCGTCAAGATATTTTCTTTTCCCTGATTGGACAAATAGTCCGCCACACCACCACTGATATAATTCGTAGTAATATGTGCAATTTGATCTTGCTCTAGAAGTCTTTTAATCATCTGATATGAAGGGAAAATAGCACTAGGAAAAAGTGCAATTTCTTGAACGTGATGGCTATGATATTTTTCCAATACTTGATTGATGACCAAATCACCATTTCTTAAATGATGATGAAATGAAATGGCTTTATTTTGATGAATATCGATTTCTTTAAATAGTTCGTCAAGTGAATTCAGCAGTTTCATATTATCAATCCTAACTATATTTCTTTACTTCATCAATGATTTTTTGTGCCTTCTTGATGATTGGTTCATCGACCATCTTACCATCTAATGAGAATGCCCCTTTACTAGTCATTGCTTTTTTCTTCAATACACGAGTAGCCCATAAAACCAATGATTCACTCGGTGACATCAGTTGATTAACCAACGTTACATGATTAGGATGAATGACACTCTTACTATGTAACCCCAACGCTTTCGCTCGTAAAATATCTTTTTTTAATCCTTCTTCATCATCTTTCATCGTAAATGGCGTATCAATTGCTTCTTTATTGTATGCTTTCGCATAAATCGCCAATCTACTTCTCACATAAATCAATTCTTCGCCATCAATCGTACGTTCAATATTCATATCAGTCGTATAATCTTCAGCGCCAAGCAATAATCCTTTAATTGATTCAATTTTTGCGATGTCTTCTAAAGTGACGACACTATAAGCTGATTCAATAATCGCAATCAAAGGTTTTTTCGTCATACGGCTTAAAAGCAACACAGTATCTTTGGTTGCTTTGGGTAACACATATCCATTAATTGGCAATCCATCAAGCAACGCAACATCTGCTTCAAAAAAAGGCGTACTTGGATCATTAATGCGAATATAAATTTCAATAGACGAATCATAATATTTGGTTAAATATTCAAAGACCAATCTTCTCGCTTCATGCTTTTTTTGTAAAGAAACACTATCTTCTAAATCTATAATAACGGCATCACTATCAAAAACATTCGCATGTTGCAACATGCTTGGTGTGTTACCAGGAATAAACAAATAACTTCTAGCCATGATCAACACCCCACAGTTCAAGTGCAGCTTTTAATCTTGCTTTTATTGTATAATCAAGTGCTCCCTTATCAATACAACGTAAAAAGACAGCCTTAACATGATACTCATCTAAGGTTGTTTTTAATACATCATATATTTGATCTCCAAATTGTTCGAATACAATACTCTCGATTTCAATTTTGCGTTCATTTGATTCTCTTAGTTCAATCATACAATCACTTGATTCTAATGTACCTGTTTTTATCATCTTATTCATCCTAACGATGAATCAACGCTAGCAAACGATTCATCACATTATTTACAATCATGATTCCTTCATCTGTTCCCATACCTGGTTTAGCCAATACTTGTTTTGCATCACAAGCAATCGCAATCGCTGTCGTCATCTCAGCAGAAATATTTGTTTCATTACAACTTCCACCACTATATGCTCCAACATTTTTTTCTTTACAATACAATAGTGCCTCAATAATATTATTCACACCACCAAGATCAGGAGTTTTTACTTGTAACATATGTCCAGCTTTATGATCTGCAAAATACTTCACATCAGCTAAATTATTGCACCATTCATCTGCAACAATCTCTATTTTATGGTCTCCTTCATCAATCATTTTTGTCAATGCACTCAATGCTTCCATTGTTTCTTTTCTATTACCCGCATCTATTGGTCCTTCAATACGAAGGGTAAAAGGATGTGCCAACTCTTCTAGTTCAAGAAGGTAATCAAAAATTTTGTGCAAATCACCATCAAAAATAATGCCAATTGTCCCATAAACATCAATATGGAAAATAGGTGTGTATTCTTGTGATTGTCTTAAATCAATCACACGTCCACGTAACCAAGAGACATATTTTTTTAACAATTCTCCTTGTCGACCAAGTTTTTGATCAATATTGTTGATCAAAGCATGTGGCATAACTTGAACTTCTTTTAAAATCATTTTATCAACATTTGTGTAACGATCATCACCACTTTGTGCAAAAATAGGAATACGTTTATACTCTGTACTTTTCATATGATATTCATCACGAACAACTTCAGGTGGTGTAATTTTTTTCGCCTTAGCAACACCATCAAGTAGCGCTTGCGTTAATCCATAACGCAAAGCAGTATGCAGAAGCTTTCCATCAATCATAAATCCATCAATCTCTTCAGCTAGAGTTCTAAAAGAATCAAGTTCACGTCCAACCAAAAATGGTTTGATGTGTGTCTCAATGATTTCTATTCCTTCTTTCGCAAGAAATAAAGGATCTCTTCCTCCTGCTCCACTATATTGAACCGCAACTGCATCTCCATATGCAATTGAGCCATCTTCTAAAAGAATCATGATACTAACGGCTTCTCCTTTTTGACGAATTTGAGAAAATTTGTCTGTTACTGCTTCCCCAATATAAGTAAATCCATCTTGTGAAGCGCCCGCTTTTATCGCGGCTTGATCATCAAAATAAAAGCCCGTCAATGATTCACTACAAATAAGATCTTTAATTTTCATTAGGCACCTCTTCTTTATCTCCAACTAGTTTTCCACTCGATACTGCATAAATATCATCAATCACCATTTGAATGGACAACTCACGATGTTGTTTCTTCGCTCGTAACGCCAATTTTTCTTGATGAAACATCTTTACATCATCAGAAAAAGCCAATTGACCAAATTCAAGAATACGAATTTTACCTTCGATATCACGTGCAGGCAAAATCAATCCTTTATTCATTTCACTTGGTGCAAAAGGAATATCGATTAATCCTTGCTTAAAAGCATGAATAATTCCCTGTGCCAAATCACCTTTTCCAACACGGACAATCGCATGCATTAATTCATCCACTTCTTCTTCTATTTGCGCAATTTCAATACGTAATTCTTCGCTCTCAGTCATTACTTGATCTTGCATAAGTTTCGTAATAAATTTCGACGTTCTAAGGCCTTCAGCATTAGCTTCTTTTGTAGGAATACCAAATGATTCATGTGTTGTTTTCGTAATCATTTTCGTTGCTTTTCCAAGAGACGCAACAGTACTAGCATATGCGATTAAAGCAGTCGCTTCAGCCTCATCAGTTGGGAATCCACCCATCCATTGATGAAACACTGTCGTGACAAAAATATCTTCAAAACCAAACAATTTTAGGTAATGATTTGTTTGTTTTTCAAGTGCTCTTAATGCCGCAACATCTTGCACCATGTTCCCACCTTGACCATACCCTACCGTAATGTTTTTTACACCTTGTGTAGCAGCCAATAAAGCTTCAACAATTGCCACAGTGTTTGAAATAGAAGGTGGTACAAGTGTTCCTGTTAAAGGACCAAAAGGTTCACGATTTATCTCTATCCCTTGTTCTTCATAATAGCCAACCAAGCGATCGCAATATTGCCAATATTTCAAAGTATCTTCTAAAGAAATACTTTTCGCATAAGGAATATTATAACTGATTCCTCCACCTTCATTAGAAGTCCACCCCGCAGCATGAATGATTTCTGATATCAATCTTGCATCAGGTGTTCCATGTCTTGCTTGTAAAGGAACATTAACGCTATCAAAGACTTTTCGACACCCATCAACACCATGGTTAACTGCAGGAAATCCATTTAAAAGTGAACGTTTTTGTTGTTCACTTTCTTTCAGACCATCTTCCGCATTTTGATAGCGATTATGCCTTGTATACGAATCAATCGTAGCAGGCAAAAAATCAGCTTTACCTTCTTTTTCTAAAAACTGCATTAACTCAATATGTTGATCAAGCGTCGCTACTCCAGCGCGAGGTTGAATCATCGTAATCCCCAAAGCTTTGGCTTTTTTCAATTTTTTTGCAAAGTTCTTTTCATCTGGAATACTTTTCAAAAAAGCAACAGCAGTATCTAAATCCAACCCAGCATGTTTCCCAGTATGCCATGTGTTTAATACTTCTTTGCGTATTTTTAAAAAGTCTTCTAGTGCCATCTTTTCATTTTTAATCATTTGAATCTCCTTATTATAGTAAGTATTGTTTCATCATTTTCAATGCAGTTCTAGGATACTTTTGACTAAGTAATCCCATCGCTGCTAAAATGTAGCTCTTGTCAATTAAAATAGATGGGTTGGTCGGTCTAAGTTCAAGTGCTTTGTCAGATTTCTTATTCACTTGTTGTAGTATTTTCTTCGCATCTTGATTATAAATTAAAACCCCACCAGTACCTATAACATAACGTAAATCTGTTAAATCTTTTCCTGTTTGATAATACATATCTCCAAGTGGTGTATGAACAACTTCAACATGACCAACATGTCGACTCATTGATACATCCGCACATATTTTTGCGATTGCTTTATCAAATTCTTCCTCATCTTTTGTATGCGGAATAAAGTCAACATCTTGTGATCTACGATTAAGAGATTTATCAATGTCATGATTACATTGATCATCCACCTCAAAATATTTTTTGAAGTTGTAATTACTGACCAAATTGAGTAACGCATTTGCACTAAAACGCATCCCCAAATCACCTTCAACCGTACGTTTAGCAAATGGTTCTTGTAATCCTTTCAATAAAACCTCTGTTCGCTTAGGATAGCCTTCACCAATTGTATGAACATCAGTCGTTGCTCCACCAATATCAATCACCATTAACTCTCCGAAACCTTCAATGTCTTCATATCCATTAGACAACAATTCTGCAGCAAGCAACACAGCTTCTGGAGTAGGCATAATGATTTCTCCAATACGCTCTTCCGCTCTTTTTATTCCTTTTGCCTCAATAATTTTATCGATAAAAATCTTTCTAATGATATGTTTCGCTTCATCGACATTCAATTTTTTAAGTTGTGGCATCACATTATCCACGATGTAATACTCAATTGAAGTCCCTTCAAATATCTCCTCGATTTCATCATTTGCATCCTTATTACCTGCAACAATAATAGGGAACGGGACTTCTGCTTCTTTCAATCTTTTAGCATTATGAATAATACACTCTTTATTACCCCCATTAGTTCCACCAGCAAGCAAGACAATATCAGTATCTGATTCTTTTAATTCTTTCACTTCTCTTTTTGTTAAATGGTGAGAATATACTTGTTTCACAATAGCGCCAGCACCTAAGCAAGCTCGCTTTGCAGCTTCTACTGTTAATTCTTCCACAAGTCCAATCGCCGCCATTTTAAGACCACCTGCTGCACTACTACATGCAGAAATTCCTGAAATATGATCTATTTCAGGATGATCTTGATATAATCTTGACAATGCTTTATCGTATCCATCTAGTACATTCGTTTTTACAGTTGTAGGTGCTTTTGAGGTTCCAATAATATATTCTTCTTCTAGGTTTACTGCCGTTAATTTTGTATAAGTCGAACCGAAATCAACTAAAAGAAATGCTTCCATTATAATCCGAGATCCTCCTTCAAGTCATTGACAGCAGCATCTATTTTCGTTCCTGGTGGATATGCGCGGTCAAACCCCATTTTTTTAAATCGCTTTTCCACTTCTTTGAATTCATGTTTTCCAACAACAATATTTCCACCAACATAAAGTTTGATATTTCCAATTCCAGACTCTTCGCATTTTTCACGGAAATAGCGACAGTCCATTTCACCATGCCCATACAAACTTGATACCATAATGGCATCTGCATCTGTTTCAATCGCAGCGTTGATAAAATCTTCTTGACTTGATAAAACACCGATATTTACAACATTAAATCCATGTTCTTTTAATACATAATCAATAATTTTATTTCCAACAGCATGTACGTCTGCTCCAATTACTCCAATTACTACAGTTTTCATAATCAATTCTTTCCTCCAAAAATGATAAGTAAAAAGACGAACCAAAAAAGAGATGATTCATCTTTGTTTTTTTACGTCTATAAAAGATAGGTCGTTTGTGAAAAAAACGGCTTTGTTTTTCTTCAAATTCACATTTTTATCTGTCAAAGATTTCACAGTCTCAACCTCATCTTTGTAATGATTTTTTCTATAAATACATTACTTATTATACACCGATTGAATTAGAAATCAAGGGTTTTTTATTATTTTTTGTAAGCGCTTTTAGATTTTCCTAATTTCATAAAAAAAACACCATGAAAAATGGTGTTTTAACCGAAATATTCTTTAATTTTTAAGTTTAATTTTATCGCCAAATACCTTGTAGGAAACATCGTAATCGTCTGATTGTATATTAAAACTTTACTGTTAAACACTCTTCTTGCTTTTTGTAAATTATGAAAAGTTGTTTTTAAGACCTTATATTTATCGTCTTCTTCATCCTCTATTGAGCGGTACAATGCATTTAAATTTGAAAATAACTCGCGTCGTTCTTGCAACAACAAATATCGAACTTTTTGTTTTTTATAACGATAAACTTTCTTTAAGCCTTCTTTATATTCAACTTCATCAAACAATGCTTTTTGATCATAAAAAACAACCGCCGTTTCTTGTAAAAGACGATGAAATACAACTTCTTTTACAGAGACGTCTTTCCATAAATTTAGCAAACGATGACGCACTTCTAAAAATATTAATACAACAATCAAAAGAATAATCATTATAATGAATACTTGTAAAGCTGGTGACATAAAATCACTCCCTAACTAGAACAGTTTAAGACAAATATTTTTTTAATTGGTCAACTTTGTCTAATTGTTCCCAAGGTAAATCCAAATCATCTCGTCCAAAATGCCCATATGCTGCTGTTTGCTTATAGATAGGACGCTTTAAATCCAATGCCTCAATAATTCCTTTTGGTGTTAAATCAAAAGTCTTGATAATTGCGTCTACAATGATTTCTTCCGCTACTTTTTCAGTACCAAATGTATCCACGCGTATACTCACCGGTTTACTAATTCCAATGGCATAAGAAAGTTGTACTTCACATTTATTCGCTAAACCAGCCGCAACAATATTCTTTGCGACATATCTTGCAGCGTAAGCCCCGCTCCTATCTACTTTCGAAGGATCTTTTCCACTAAATGCTCCTCCACCATGACGACTATATCCTCCATACGTATCAACTATGATTTTACGACCTGTAAGACCTGCATCTCCTTTAGGTCCACCAATCACGAATTTTCCAGTAGGGTTGATGTAAATCTTTGTATCTTCATCAATCAATGTTGATGGAATCACTTTATCAATCACTTCACGTCTCACATCTTTTCTGAGTGTTGCTTGTGAAACACGATCACTATGTTGAGAAGAAATCACAATCGCTTCAATTCGCTTAACATGATCAAATTCATCGTATTCAACCGTCACTTGACTTTTCCCATCTGGTCTTAAGTACGGTAGTGTACGTTCTTTTCGTACTTTCGATAACTGTTTTGTCAACTTGTGTGCAAATACAATTGGTGCAGGCATATATTCATCTGTTTCATCAATCGCAAAACCAAACATCAATCCTTGATCTCCCGCTCCTTGAAGCAAATCATCACCTTCACCTTCATTCACACCTCTAGCGATATCTGAACTTTGTGAATCTAGTGATACCAAAACTGCCAAATTGTCTGCATCAAAACCATATTTACCACGATCATATCCAATATCTTTCACTGTTTTTCGAACAATGTCTTGGATGTTAACATATGTATTTGTCGTCACTTCCCCAGCAATCAACACTAACCCTGTTGTCACACTTGTCTCACAAGCAACCCGTGCATCTGGATCATCACGCAAAATTTCATCTAAAATAGCATCACTAATTTGATCACAAATCTTATCAGGATGTCCTTCTGTTACACTTTCTGATGTAAATAATTTTTTCATAATAAACCTCATTTCCTATATTGATAACTCTCATAAATGCGTTCAAAATCAAGTTGATATTTTAAGAATCTATCCAAAATATAAGGTTCGAAATACTCCTTAAATTCCAGTTGTAATAACTCAACTGCTCGCTTATGTTTCAACTCTGTTTTATAATTTCTACTTTGTCTTAAAATATCATAGATTTCCGCAAGTAAAATGACTTGGCCTTCTTGAGAACGTTGAACACGCTTGATTTTTTCAATAAATGTTTGATCCACCGTCTTCTCAAAATGTGCCCTGACAATATCTTCACTCTTCTGGTTCAACTGTAATCTTTTTATGATGACACTACCAAGAATCGTTTTCTCACGAATAATTTGATAATCCTCTTCATTTAACACTTCTTTATCTTCATATTCCAATATTGATAACTCTTTCACTTTATCAATATGAATAACACTATACTCATAGATTTCTGTACATAAATTTTTTGATAAACCAAGCATTCGACCAAGTCTACTAGAGAACTCCGCTATTCGATGTACTTCCTCAACCGACTGATTAATCGTATGAGAATTGAAAACGCCAATGACATCAAACACATCACCAACAACCGCTTTAAAATCACGTTCTAAATGTCGTCTCTTAATCAGTTCTTGTTTCCGTTTGTTGTTCATCATATCACCAATGGAGACACTTGAATAAAGCGCAATATTAAAGACAATCAATAATATCGTACGCAATACAATATCAATGAAAACATTCGGATTACTCACAAACAAATACGTATACAATTGTTCCAAAGAACCTGCATGTTCATACAAAGGATACATGATGGTTATATGAATAATCGTCATCAATACAAGCACCCATTTGAACAATATACGAAGCAAAGTAGGATCTTGATACAGTGCAATGACCACAAGTGCAAAATAAATCAAAATATACCCAGCTTGAGCAATTGACTGGTCTGTAATTGCATAAAACGCACGATTGAGCAGTGCATTTTCCACATCAATCACTTCAGGGTTACCTAAAATATCCGAGAACTTTAAACTGACTGCACTAACACGCAATTTAATATACACTGCTAAAGAAGCAACAATAATATAAACACTCCCGATATACATTGCCATTTGCTGTTTCAATAAAGTTCTAGGTTTTTCATGAATGATTCTCGTCAAAGTAGTATTGATTGCCAGCATCAAAACACTAAATCCGGCAATCACAATATAATTTGGATGCTGATTACCGATTAAAGTAAATAAGATGAACACCATATTCGTTACAAGTAAAATATTTTTATTGACACGATTTCGACGATACAAAACAGACGTATCATCCAAAATATCTACACCAGATTCAAAATTGAACTTATCAATAATCTTATGCAACACTAAACGATAATAAGCCTTCAATTTGCGACTAAAACTAGAAGGTTGTTCATTAGATTCTTTTTTTGGTTTTTTTTGATAATAAAGACCTGTTTTCATAGCAAAATTACGAAAAAACTCAGCAATTTTATCCACCAAAGTTTTTCGATTTGGGTCTTCTTTTTGCTGTAGATTTTCCATATATTTTTCTAATTTTTCAGGCTCTTTTTTATCGCGAGGCTTTTTAAAATAATCATCAATTTTTTTCTGGTTGTCTTTCATAAAAAAACACCTCTATACGTCTAAGTCTAATTTGATCTCCTTGATTGTTGGATCTTTTCTAGCTGCTTCCTCGTTTTCGATTTGAGCAACACGAGTTGACGCTGCTGCGGCAATCGCACCAACGATATCATCTAAAAACGTATGACACATACCACCCTCATGTTTTCCTTCTTCATTTAAACGATCAATAACAAGCGGCTTATTCACATCAATATCTCCAAAATTTGTTTTACCAATTGTTCCATACATTCCAGCCAATTCTAGTCCGAACAATTCATCAATTCCAAACATTCCTAAATCGGTTTTTAAAATCTCGTATATCGGTCCCTTAATTTGCCCTTCGTCAGTCAGGCGGTCAATCTCAGCCCCGAGTTGAAGAATATGAAAAGTATCACGTAAAGAAAGAATCTTTTCTACACTATCAACACATTCTTGCATTGAGATATCAGGATTCCATTTCGCTTGTTGACGAAATGCAACATCAGCAATATCTTGTAAACTAACAGTGCGTTCTTGCAACGTTTTGATGTTCAGCCTCAACATCTCTTCTCTTGAATATAATGAACGACCTTGCTCTCTTTTCATTTCAACACTCCTTTTACTTCCTAATCATTGATTTATTATACCACGGATTAAGCCAATTGTGAAGCCATCTTTTCGATATTTAGACAACAATCTATTTATTTTAAAATAGTGCCTACTTCCAATAAACTACGACCTTTTCCATTCATAAAATCGCCCACATTTTGGGGTTTCTTTCCAGGTAACTGAACCTCTAATAAGGCAATATATCCATTTTCCACTTTGACAACAATTTCATCTTTATTAATCTCCACTATGGTTCCATTTTCAACTTCATGCGTCAATGCATCTTCAAGATATTTCAATCGATGAATTTTCATCGGATTTTGATCGACCAACACATAAACAAGCGGTGTCGGTGTAAATGCACGCATTTTTGCATCAATCTGCTCCTTTGTCAAAGATAAGTCAAGATGTTCTTCTTCTCTTTTAATATTATAAGCATACGTCGCTAATTGCTCTTCTTGTTGTGTTGCTTTTATCTCACCATCGACAATTTTAGGAATGGTCTCCAACAACAAATCACGCCCAACGTAAGACAATTTTTCAAATAAAACCTCTGAAGTATCAGTTGAAAGAATGGGAATACTTCTTTGGGCAATGATATCACCCGCATCCATTTTTTTCACCATATACATAATCGTAATACCCGTCGTTGAATATAATCGTTCAATTGCTCGCTGAATTGGCGCACCACCACGCAATAAAGGTAGTAAACTACCATGAACATTAATCGCCCCATACTTCGGTGTATTTAGCAAGATTTCAGGGATGATTTGTCCATACGCCGCTGTAATAATGAGATCTGGTTTTGCATTCAACACAGTATCATAATCATCTTTAATTCGTTTTGGTTGATACACCTTAATATTATGTTCCAACGCAAATTCTTTCACTGGTGAATACACGATAGTTCGTTTTCTTCCAACTTGTTTATCAGGTTGTGTCACTACTAAATTAACCCCATAATACTTATGTACTGCTTTTAATATCGGAACCGCAAATGCCGGTGTCCCCATAAATACAATATTCATATTAACACTCCTCAAAGTAACGAAGGACGATCATCAACTTCAATCATCAACTCATCACCATATTGTTTATATATCTTATTAAGCGCAACATATAAATCATGTTCTTCTGTTTCACCTTTGATTAATATTTGCGCTCTGTATTGGTTATTAATGCGTGATACTTTCGGTAAAACCGGTCCTAAAACAACAATATCTCTAGAAAGTTCTTTACGAAGAGATATCACCATTCTTTGTCCAATTTTCAATACGTTTTTGATTGAATCATCATGCAATACAATCTGAACAACTTTTTGGATTGGCTTATAACCACCTTGTTTACGGATTTCAAGCTCTTGATGATAAAACGAATCATAATCATGATTCTTCGCAGCCAAAATCGCATAATGATCACTTTGATATGTTTGAATAACAACGTCTCCTAAAGTCTCTCTTCTACCAGCACGACCCGCTACTTGCGTCAACAATTGAAAAGTATGTTCAGTTGCCTCGTAATCCGGTAAAGATAAACTCATATCTGCGGCTAGCACACCCACCAATGTCACTCGATCAAAATCTAACCCTTTGGCAATCATCTGCGTACCAAGCAAAATATCCCCTTTATGTTCAAATGTATGAAGCAATGTCTCATGTGCATTTTTCTTCGTCGTTGTATCCCCATCCATACGAACAACACGTGCTTCAGGAAATTCATCATTTAACAAAAGTTCAACCTTTTCAGTTCCAATCCCCATATATCTTATATGTTTTGATTGACACTTAGGACAAACAGTTGGATTCTCTTCATCATGACCACAATAGTGACATTTCAGTTTACTAGACTGCTCATGATATGTCAAACTTATATCACAATTCGGACACATAATCACTTCTCCACAATTCCGACAAATGACAAAAGAAGAATGTCCTCGTCGATTCAATAGAATAATGATTTGCTCATTTTTTGCTAAGCGGTCTTTAATCAATGTTTTTAACTTCCTAGAAAATACAGAACGGTTTCCACTCTTAAACTCTTCTTTCATATCAACAATCTCAACAACAGGCATCACTTGCCGATTCGGTCTATTTTTCAATTCTAAGAGTTGATACTGACCCAAAGAAGCTTTGTAGTAACTTTCAACAGAAGGTGTCGCACTACCCAAAATCACAGGTATCTTATGATACTCACTACGCAAAGCAGCAACATCAATTGCATGATACTTAGGATGATCAGTTTGCTTATAAGATTCCGTATGTTCTTCATCAATAATGATGACACCCAATTCTTCAAATGGGGCAAAAATCGCACTTCTTGCTCCTACTACTACTTGTACTTCTTTGCGTTTCATTTTACGCCATTCATCATATTTTTCTGCTTGGCTTAATCCACTATGATAAAGCGCCACATTTTCAGGAAAACGCCCCTTTACACGACGAATCATCTGTGGCGTCAATGAAATCTCAGGAACCAACATAATTGCTTGTTTACCAACAGAAATAACATCCTCTATGATGTTTAAATAAAGTTCAGTTTTTCCACTTCCAGTTACACCGTGAAGTAAATAACATTGCTTTGTTCCATATCCTTTTTTAATTTCTTGATATGCATACTCTTGTTCTTTTGTAAACTTTACCTCTTTATGAAAAGGTTGATAGATACTTTTGATATCTCGATATACTTCTTCTTCGCTCTCACTTACATAACCTTTATCAACTAATGTTCTCATCGTCGAGCGTGATACACCCGTCGCAAGGTATAATTCATCTGCGAATACTGATTTTTGGTGTTCTAAAAATTCCATCGCAATTCTTTGCTTTTGGCCTCTTAATTTCTCTGGTTTACGAGAAAAATGATACATCATTTTTCGTTTCTTTTTGATTTTTTGTTTGATTACATTTTCAACAAGAACATCACCAGCATCAATCAATGTTTTTAACTCATGATGATGTTTTCGAAACATTTGATTATCTAGTACACCTGATTGATCCTCAATTAGGTGTTTTAGTTCGTCTGAAATAGCTTGCTTGTTTTTTACAATAAATCTTTTTTGATAAGATGCTTTTAATGCGGCTGGAAGCATCGTCATCAACATCGCAATTTTTAACGCATGTGTTTTATCTGTCATCTTGTTCGCTACATACAATAACTCCTCAGAAAGAACTGGATTCACATCAATAATCTCTGAGATAGATTTTAACTTATCAAACGCTGAATCTTCAACAAAACCAACCACAAATCCTAAAATATATCGATATCCAAAAGGGACTTTGACACGCTGTCCAAGCATCACAAAAGGGACTAAATGATCTGGCACCAAATAATCATACATTTGATCAACATTCTTATGTTTGACATCAACAATCACTTGTGCAATCATTTAAAATCCTCCTTTTAGTTTTTAATCAATCCAAGCATCTTAAGTGCATGAGCAACACCATCTTCTTCAATATCTTTGGTGATATATTTGGCATGCTTTTTCGCAAGTGTACTCCCATTGCCCATCGCAACTGAATGAGGGATATAATCAAGCATTTCAATATCGTTATCACCATCACCAATCGCATAGGCATTTGATAAAGGAATATTCAATATCTCAAGCATTTTTTTAATTCCTTCTTTTTTACTCATTCCTTTACTGAGAACATCAAAACCATCACCAAGCCAAGAGACAACACTAAGATCATCTAATTTATCTCTAAATATTGGATGTTTCGTTTGTTCACAAAAAGCCCACATTTGAAACACATCATGTTCTTTATAGAAATGCGGATCCAATCTTGGCAATTTCATATCGACAAGTTCAAATGCTTTTTTCCCTTTGTCATCAACAATATTTAATGTCTCATCAAATTCACCCAAAAACCCAAATTTCAATTCATGTTTCTCAAATACATCAACAATCAATTCTACTTCTTCTCTTGATAAAGGATTTCGGTATATGGTTTCATTATCCTGAATAATGATTTGCCCATTGATTGTAATATATATATCTATAAACGGTTTTATTTCCTCAATCACATGCAACATGTAATACGCTCTACCAGTCGCAATCGCAATTTCTACATCCTCTTTTTCATGAAGTTCTCTTAAAGCATCAATCGTTGAAGAGGGTATTGCTTTGATTGCAGGATCATAAAGTGTTTTATCAATATCAAAAAAAATAATTTTTTTATTTTTCATTTTCTCACTTCCTAGGTAAATAATATACCATAATTATCAAAAATATTCATCTATTATATTCCTTCTACTAATGTGAAAAATGATGAAAATAGTTTACCCAAAAGGAAAAGAAAACCCTTTTCAAGACTTTTTGTTATGATATCGCCTAAATGTTTGTTATAATACATTTGTGAATAAAACGATTCAAAATTTAGGAGGACACATAAAATGCAAAACAATCTTTTAAAAGATTATGAAGTCGGTGTTTTTGCATTGGGTGGTCTTGGTGAAGTCGGAAAAAATATGTATGTCGTAGAATATCAAGACGAAATTATCGTGATTGATTCAGGAATTTTATTTCCTGATGATCATCTGCTAGGAATTGATTATGTAATCAATGACTACACATATCTTTTTGAAAATCAAGAAAAAATAAAGGCACTCATCATTACACATGGTCATGAAGACCATATTGGTGCGATACCTTATTTGTTACGCCAAGTAAAAATACCAAAAATCTATGCAAGCGGAATCGCGCTTGGATTATTGAAAAACAAATTTGAAGAACACAAAGGGTTTCATGCAAATATCGTGGAATACCAAGAACATGAAAAAATCGTCTTTGGAAAACTCGCAGTGAGTTTCTTTAGAACCAATCATTCAATTCCAGACTCATTTGGAGTTGTCGTCGATACGCCAGAAGGGACCATCGTTCATACAGGTGATTTTAAATTCGATTTTACACCTACAGGACCTGATGCCAATTATCAAAAAATAGCTGAATTGGGACAAAACGGAGTATTGTTATTACTCAGTGACTCAACGAATGCTGAATTTGATAGCTTTACCAAAAGTGAAAAGATGGTGAGTGAAAATATCAAAGATATCTTCACCAAAATTGAAGGTCGTGCCATTGTCGCAACCTTTGCTTCTAATGTTCATAGAGTTCAACAAATTGTTGAAGCAAGCGTTGAACAAGGACGTAAAATAGCCATCTTTGGACGTAGTATGATTAGAACCATTGATGTTGGTCAAGAGATGGGTTACATCAAAGCACCAAAAAACACGTTTGTTGATAGTAAAAACATCAACCAAATAAAACCTGGTGAATTGACCATTCTATGCACTGGTTCCCAAGGTGAACCATTTGCAGCGCTATCACGCATAGCCGCTGGAACACATAGACAAATTAGTGCTCACAAAGGTGATACAGTCATCTTTAGTAGTAGTGCTATTCCAGGTAATCAAGTTGACATTAGTAAAACCATCAATAGTTTGTTCCGAAGAGGAGCGAACGTCATCATCAATTCTCCGTTAACTGAAACTCATAGTAGTGGACATGCTGGACAACAAGAATTGAAATTGATGTTGAAACTCATTAGACCAAAATACTTTATGTCAATACATGGCGAATACAGAATGCTTAAAATTCATGCAGAAATCGCGATAGAAACTGGTGTCAAGAGAGGAAATGAATTCGTCTTAGACAATGGAGATGTTCTCGCAGTATCAAAAAATGATGCACGAGTAGCTGGAAAAGTACAGGCTGGAAATATCTATATCGACGGTAAAGGAATCGGAGATATTGGAAATGTCGTTATCCGAGATCGAAAAAATCTAAGTGAAGACGGCTTATTAAGTGCCATTATAACAATTGATGAAAAAACAAAAAAAACAATTGGGAAACCAGTCATCATTAGTCGTGGATTTGTCTACATGAGAGAACAAGAAGCATTGACCAAAGATATTAGTGATTTAGTTGATGAACGTGTCAATAAAAAATTGGCACATATGAAAACACTAAACGTCAGTGCAATTAAAAAAGATGTCACGAAATTATTAAATGATTTCATCTACAGAAGAACCGAACGTAGTCCAATGGTTATGCCTGTAGTAATGATGGTAAACGAAACAACAACTTAAACAAAACGCCCTTTAACAGGGCGTTTTTTTATATAAGATTGCTTGTATCGACTTGCATTTTTCCGTTCACCACTTTTAAGAATTGATGAAAAATTTGCATCGTCGCATGCGCATCTTCATAAGCATTATGCGTTTGGTTTAACGCTGTACCATGAAAAAGTTCTAAAGCGTTGAATAAACCAATATCGTTTCTTAAGTGAAAATAATTTTTGATGATTTTTAATAAATTGATGTATCTCGTTTGATCTCGTAGTGTCGGTAGATTATTTACTTGATATCCCTCTTGTAAAGCAAGAAAATCATTTTTACCCCAAACCACGATTGCTGGATCATATTGCTCAACCAACCTAGAGAAATGCTCATAAAAATTTTTAAACTCTAATCCTTGTTCGACTTCTTCTTGCGTAATTTCTAGAAACTTCAATGTACGTTTCGACAACTTCTTATGAATTGTTGGTTTAATGATTTCATCATAAGTCGCAACAATTTTATTATTTTGATCAACCAGTATATACCCAACTTGAATAATCTCCTGAGTAAAATGGGGATCTTTTTTATATGGATGCATCGACATTTCCAAATCTAAAAACAACTTATAATCCAAATTATTTAACAATTCCTTTGTTCCTGTTTTTATTGTATGTTCATCATAATACACAATGTTTTTTCGATGTCTGATCTGCATAATTCTTTTCACATAATCAACTGTATATGCTTTTACTCCACCAACAACTCTTGGTTTATCCCCAACAACTATTTGTATGTAGCGTTCTAATTGTAAATACCTTGAGATATGCAACATCAAAGCACGTTGAAAATAACAAGCATAAATATGCCCTTTATATTCAATAGCAATGATGCGTTTTTCTTCGTCAATCGTTTTTATTCGTCCACTAATTATCATCTTGTTCTTCCTCGCGTTCATCTTTATTCTTTAGTTTTTCTATCAATCTGTTCGCTGTATCTTCATTTAAGCCAAGTGCTCTTAAATCTTCTAAATTCGCCAGTTTAATATATTCAACTGATTTATATTTTTGCAATAACTTGTCTTTCGTTACCTTTCCAATTCCTTTCACCTCATCCAAGATAGAATAAAAGACGCCTTTTGAACGAACACTTTTATGAAATGTGATCGCAAAACGATGTGCTTCATCTTGGATACGCGTAAGTAAATGAAAAACATCTGAGGTTTTATCCATCGTCACTTCTTCATAGTTACTCATCATCAATTTATTTGTACTATGTTTGTCATCTTTCACCAATCCAACAATCGGAATCATTAGATCAAGTGACGAAAGTATTTCTTTGGCGGCTGTTATTTGCGGCTTTCCACCATCCACAAGCAAAAGATCAGGGAGTGTAAGGTCCTCTAATAAAACCCTCTGATATCTACGATATAAAACTTCTTTCATCATCGTAAAATCGCTTGTCGAATCTGGATCTTTTATTTTGTATTTTCGATATTCTTTTTTCGCAGGTTTACCGTTGATAAACACAACCATTGCTGAAACACTAGCTTCTAAGAATAAATTTGAATTGTCAAACGCTTCAATTCGATAAGGCGCAGGCATATTCAATAATTCTCCAAGTTTTTCAACACTATGAACGGTTCGATCAAGTTCACGTTTTAAGGTATTCGTTTTTTCTTCCAAACCTTCGGCAGAATTTAAAATTGCCAAATCGAGCAATTTCTTCTTATCCCCACGTCTCGGTGAAAATATCTTCGTATCCAAAAAATCAGCCAATGTTTCAACTTCTAATTCATTAGGCACAAATAGTTCTCTTGGCACCACTTCTTTTTGATAAAACTGCGCTAAATAATCTTCGATACTATGTAAAGGATTTCCATAATATTCAAACACGTGTTGATGTCTGGCACTAATTTTACCATGGCGGATAAAGAAAATCTCAATTGAACAAACCAAATCATTAAACGTATAACCAACTACATCTCGATCTTTCATATCATTTAAATTGATTTTTTGATTATTGGTGGTTGTCTCAATATCTTCAATCGTATGTTTGTACTCTAAAGCACGCTCAAACTCTAGCGCTTCACTTGCAACATACATTTTATCTTTTAAGGATTCAACAACATCTTTAATATCACCTTTTAAAAATCGTTTAATTGAGGAAATAATTTCCTCATATTCCTCTTTTGTTACTTTATTTATACAAGGAGCCAAACACTGCCCCATATAATAATATAAACAAGCTTCCTTAGGGAGCGTCGGGCATTTCCTAAGTGGATAAAGTTTATTCAATAGTTTTACAGTTTCCCTTGCCGCTTTTACATTTGGATATGGACCAAATAGATGTTTGCTTTTTTTCGATATATTCCTCGTCACAATCAATTTAGGGTGACGTTCATTGGTGATTTCAATATATGGATACGTTTTGTCATCCGTCAACATAATATTGTATCTTGGATTGTATTTTTTAATCAAATTCAGTTCTAAAAGCAAAGCATCTAATTCCGTATTTGTTACGATATATTCAATATCTGTAATATTCATCACCAAACGAGATGTTTTCGTATCGTGACTTCCTCTAAAATAACTGGTCACACGGTTCCGCAAATTTTTCGCTTTACCAACATAAATCACAACACCATTCTTATCTTTAAATTGATAAGAACCAGGACTAACAGGTAATGTTTTTGCCAACTCTAATAAACTCATAATGTTACTCCTTTAAGAACATCTTTCCCTTCAAAAAGAGCAATATAAATATGTTTGAAAGATTCAATATAAATACTCGATAACTCTTTTGCACTCTCTTTACATCCATTCTTCATCCAGCGAGCAATTAGTCCCCACGCGCTCAATGCGACCAAATCAATAGTGTATTCCTCATTTGCCTTATTGGTTGGAATGAGATGATAAAATTTTTCTTTTTGTATATTTATGATGTTTCTAATTCCCTCAATCATCATACTATCCAGATTCGCATTCATCACCAAATTAACTAAGTGACTTTCCTCACCTACTTGTTGAAAGAAATGATTGATTAAGAAAATCTCATCCTCCTCATAACTTTTCTTAAAGTAACTCTTTATATCTTCATTGAAACGTTCAAAAAAGATGGCAACGTTGACCCTGACCACATCTTCTTTTGATTTAAAATGGCGATAAAAAGTCGCACGAGAAACACCGGATTTATGAATGATATCTGTCACTGTAATATCTTCATATTTACGATGTTTTAAAAGTTGAATCATTGCCTCGTATGTCCACGCTATTGTATGTCTTATACGGGCATCTATTTTACTTTTTTCAAACATAATATGCCTCCATGTTTCATAAAAAGAGAATTGATTGTAAAACTACTGGATTTATTATATCATAAAGTTGTAAATGAGACAAATGTTTCATAAATAATCAATTCTGTTGAGAGGTGAAATAGATGAACAAACTATTAGATCAATTATTAACCCGTCGAAAAACAATCATTTTACTTTTTATTTTCATCCTTGGATATGGTATTTTTTCTTATGTAAAAATACCAAAACAAGATATGCCGGCTCTCTCGACTCCTTATATGGCAATTAGTTTAACAGTACCAACTTTATCCGCAGAAGAACTAGAAAACCAACTTGCTGAAGATGTAGAAGACATCATATTAACATACACTGATGTTGTCGATGTCGATACTACACTATATGATTACTACGCACTATTTTTGGTTACCTACTCATTTGACACAGAAAACCCGGCAGAATTATCCGAGGAAATATATGAAAAAATCAATGCCTTAGAGTTTCCGTTTGACGTTTCAAATATGACGATTTCTTATGACTTTGAAACACCACATGCTGTATATGCACTACATGGTGCTTCACATGATGAATTGCTACAAAAAGCATCTACATTAAAGAATAATTTACTCCTAATAGATGAAATTAAGCGAGCGGAAATACACACACCAAAACAAGAAGAATTGCATATTATGATCGACTCCAATCTCTTAACGCAATACAAAATCACTATGATTGACTTATATCAACTAATTCAAAGCAACTTAATTGATATTCCAGTTGGTTATATCACAATCGATGGTTATCAAATAGCATTAACTACAGAACAAATCATTGAAACAATTGACGATCTAAAACAAATGATCGTGATTCCTGCAACGATGACTTCTGAGGCAGTACTGCTTGATGATCTCGCAACATTTGATCTCGTTGATACTAGCCGAAAAATATATCACTTTGAAAATGAAGAAGCCATCTTTATTAGTATTTTTTTCAATGACAATATAGATTTTACTAGATTATCTGACACCTTACAAGCTAGTATTTCTGATTTCGAAAAAGAAGAATTATCTTCTATTTCTCTAGAAGAAATCGTCTTTTTACCTGACTATGTAGACGGTCAAATTAACTCTGTGTTTTATAGTTTATTGATTGCCATTGGCGTCGTGATGATTGTCGTCTTTTTTGGAATTGGTTTGCGCAACAGTTTTCTAATCATTCTCACCATTCCAATCGTTATTTTTGGTGTCATTGCGCTCCTATACATCTTAGATTATGAACTCCAAAAAATATCAATTGTTGGTCTCATTGTAGCTATTGGTATTTTGGTCGATAACTCTATCGTCATCACCGAAAGTGTGAAACGTCATATAGATGACCATATGCCTTCTCAAGAAGCAGCGTTGCTTTCAATTAAGGAAAACTTCTTACCAGTATTAACCTCTACTTTAACAACCATCACTGCCTTTGTCGCAATTATTATGTTGCCTGGGTTCCTAGGGGAAATCATTTCTACAATGCCACTTACAGTGATTTTTGCCCTTAGTTTAAGTTTCATTATCAGTATGACATTGTCTCCGATCTTAGCTTGCATGTTCTTAAAACCTTCGAAACCAAAAAAAGCGAAAAAAACAAATGAGAAAAACATCAAGCAAATGATACGGTTTACGGTGAAATATCCTGTTTTATGGATCATCATTAGTGTTGTTTTCTTAGTTGGAACTGGGTATATTGCATTTTTAACTCAAGAAGTTGATTTATATCCAAATGATGAACGTTCTGCTTATTATATTGATATAGAAGCAGACATTACAAGTGATTTAACACAAACACAACAAATTGTAGAAGAAGTAACAGACTTTATTAAAGACAACGACCAAACAGTCAACTATATTTCCAGTGTTGGTGGAAACTTAATGGATTTACATTTTAGCACAAAGCAAATCAAAGAACGTCCTAATATTGCTAGAATATATGTCAATACAACTTTTGAAGAAGTTGAATTAATGCAGTTTGTCGAAGATTTGCAACATGATTTGATATCAATAGATCGTGCGAAAATTCGTGTTCACACATTAGAACTATCTCCTCCTGTTCCACCGCTCAAATTAACTTTAACTTCATCAAATCAAGCAATGCTTTCAGAGAAAACAAATCTTCTTTTATCAGAAATTGATCAAATAGAGTATGTTTCATACGCCTCTACTTCTTCAGAAGAAGGGATGAAAATCAACGTCACTTATCATCAAGATATGCTCAATACCTACGGCATCACCAAAGCTGAAGTTGATTCGTTTTTACAAAGTCAACTATATGGATTACCATTTGCTTTTTATCAAGATCAAGCAAAACTGATGGGACAAGCAGCCACCATCCCTGAGGTTCTTGCGCTTGAGTTTTATCATAAAACAAGTGATCAATCGATTCTATTAGATGATCTAATTGATTTATCGGTTGAGATGCAAGAAACATCCATCTTAAGGCACAATCAAATTCGTTATACAACAATTGACTTATACCCAATTGAGGATGCCTCATTAGCAACTGTAACAGATGATATAGATGCAATAGTCAATGACATCAATATGGAAAACGTAAAGATTCAATATACTGGAGAAAACACAATGTTTGAAGACATTAGTGGTGACTTAATCCAGGCAAGTATCGTAGCAATGATTGTCATCTATTTGATTATGTTATTTGAGTTCAATCATTTCATCAAACCATTGATGGTCTTAGCGACTATTCCTTTAAGTTTTACTGGTAGTTTTCTCTTTATGATTATCTTTCATATTCCATTTAGTGCCACTGGATTGATTGGGATGGTTTCACTCATCGGGGTCACAGTAAACAACGGTATTCTTTTGATTGAATATATATCAAGACATACAGAAGATTATTCAGTCGAAGAAGCTTGTGTCGAAGCTGTATATTTAAGATTCCGTCCAATTATACTTACAAGCCTTACAACAATCTTTGGATTAATTCCACTTTACATTACAGGAGGAAACTTCTTCCAACCACTCGCAATTACCTTTATGGGTGGAATGATGACTGCGACGATTATTACTCTCTTCTTAGTTCCAAGTATGTACTATTTAATCTTCAATAAGAAACAA
>DFNN01000080.1:4799-4989 GCA_002376065.1 Caryophanales bacterium UBA3566 | reverse complement strand
TAGCTGGTAACGCCGCGAGAATGGGACTAAAAACAGTGATTTTTGTTCCTAAAAGAGCACCGATTGGAAAGTTGGCACAGTTGCTTGCTTATGGCGCAACAGTCATTAGTGTCAATGGTGATTATAAAGACGCATTCAATTTAAGTAAAGAATCGATTGATCACTACGGATGGTATAACCGAAATGCGGC
>DFNN01000080.1:0-4412 GCA_002376065.1 Caryophanales bacterium UBA3566 | reverse complement strand
GAACAGTTAGATTTTCAAGTAACAGACTGGGTCAGTGTTAGTGTGGGTGATGGTTGTACAATTGCCGGTGTATACAAAGGTTTTAAAGATTTATATGAAATTGGTTTGATTCGTAAAATCCCTAAGTTGTTGGGTGTTCAAAGTGACGGATGTGCGCCGTTTTATGAAGCATTTATCGAAGATAGAAAGATTGAAGAAACAGAGGAAAACACGATTGCCGACAGCATCGCTGTGGGTATTCCAAGGAATCCTGTGAAAGCAATCAATGCAGTAAAGAAATCATCTGGTACATGGATTACCGTGAGTGATGAAGAAATTCTTGATGAAATCAAATATTTGGGACATCAAGAAGGAATATTTGGTGAACCAGCGGGTGTTACCGCCCTTGCAGGTGTGAGAAAAGCAGTAAAAGAACAAATCATTAAAGAAACGGAATCTGTTACAGTCATTATGACTGGCAACGGATTAAAAGATACTGTCAATGGATCAAAAGCAGTAGGAGAACCTATCAAGTTGGATCCAAATTTAAATGACTTAATCAAAATCATAGACGAGGTGAAGTAAAAATGAAGATTCCATTTGGTCCGACGTACGATGAGATGTTGCATCCAAGTACGATCGACAAAGATATTAGAAAAAGAGCGTTAAAAGGAAAAAGTAATGAGTTGGATCCAATCAATTTATTCAACATCACTTGGCGTAATGAAGAAAACATAGTGAATAAGATTGTCTTACCAAAAGAATTAACAGGAGTAGACGCCAATATAGTTGTGTTACTTGGGAAATACTTCCCTAGTGGATCACATAAAGTAGGGCCAGCATATTCAACTTTGATTGAAGGATGCGTTGATGGTGATATTATTCCTGGTGAACATACCATTTTAGGACCTTCTACAGGGAACTTTGGTATTGGTGTTGCTTATATTTGTAACTTAATGAAGTATGATGCCATAGTAATCATGCCTGATAATATGAGTAAAGAACGTTATGACCGCATCAAACGATATGGCGCAAAACTTGATTTAACACCAGGGACAGAAAGTGATGTTATCTTAACATTAGAACGTACATTTGAATTGAAAAAAGACCCAAAAACTAGATCACTCGCGCAGTTTGAGTTGTTGCCAAATTATCGTTTCCATCGTCACGTGACAGGAAATAGTTGTATTGAGGCTGTAAAAGGAATCGGTAATGGACGAATCGCATGCTTTGCTTCTGCGCCAGGTAGCGCAGGAACACTTGCTGCTGGAGACCAAATCAAAGTTGCGTTTCCTGAAACAAAAGTTGTCGCCCTAGAACCATATGAATGTTCAACATTAATGAATGGTGGAAAAGGACAACACCGTATTGAAGGAATTGGTGATAAAATGTGTACGTTAATTCATAATGTATTAAATACAGATTTTATCGCACTGATAAAAGATGACGACGCAGTTCGTGGTTTAAAAGTCGTTCATGATGGTGTTGATATTTTGATGAAGCATGGTGTAGACAAGGAAGTTGCGAAACAAATGAAAGACTTATTTGGTGTTTCTGGAATCGCGAATATCATTGGTGCGATCAAAATGGCCAAATATTTAAAACTAGGACCAGATGACAATGTGGTGACAATTGCGACAGACGGATTTGATCGTTATGATAGTGTTTTAGAAGATTTGGAAAGACGATATTTGGAAACAGAAGACTTTGTTTTAGACCGTTGGTTTAAAGATGTTTATAGAAAAAATGGAGTTGATGATATTGTTGATTATCGTTCAGCTTCGCAAAAAGAAAAACTGTTTAAGCAAAAAGAAAAAGATTGGTTAAAATTTGGATATAAACAAGCGTATTTAGATAGTATGAGACATATGGATTTTTGGAATCATGAATATGAAAAAGTACAACATTATGATGAACAAATTAAAAAGTTGAGAACAGAATCATGAGTAAAGTGACATTTGAAGAAATATTGAAAAAAGCCCAAAGCTATGAACAAGAAATGACAAAATTTTTGCGTGATATGATTGCTATACCAAGCGAAAGTTGTGATGAAGAAAAAGTTATACTACGCATCAAAGAAGAGATGGAACTTGTTGGCTTTGATTCTGTAAAGATTGATTCAATGGGAAACATATTAGGAACAATTGGTCACGGGAAACACATCATTGCGATGGATGCACATATTGACACCGTTGGTGTTGGTGAAATCAGCAACTGGATTGTTGATCCATACATTGGTTTAGAAAACGATGAAGAGATTTATGGACGTGGAGCGAGTGATCAAGAAGGCGGAATGGCTTCGATGGTTTATGCTGGTAAAATCATCAAAGAACTTGGATTAGAAGATGATTATACATTGATCATCACTGGCACAGTACAAGAAGAAGACTGTGATGGGTTATGTTGGCAATACATCATTGAAGAAGATAAGATTCGTCCTGAATTTGTTGTGATCACTGAACCAACTAGTTGTAGGATCTACCGTGGACACCGCGGGAGAATGGAAATAAAGATCCATACAAGCGGTATTAGTTGTCATGGTAGTGCACCAGAACGTGGAGACAATGCGATTTTTAAAATGGCGCCAATATTGATTGAGTTAGAACAACTCAATCATCAATTACTCGATAATGAGTTTTTAGGAAAAGGAACATTGACAGTAAGTGAGATATTCCATAGTTCACCTTCACGCTGCGCTGTCGCAGATGGATGTACGGTGAGTGTTGATAGGAGATTGACAGATGGAGAAACCTTTGAAAGTGCATTAGAAGAAATTAGAATGCTTCCTTCTGTGAAAAAAGCAAATGCAGTAGTATCTATGTATGACTATGCTCGTCCTTCTTACACAAATTTGGTTTATCCAACAAAAGCGTATTTTCCTACTTGGGTACTAGATGAAGAACACATTGCTTGTCAAAGTACGATCAATGCGTATAAAAATTTATTTGATGAAGATCCAGTTGTTGATAAATGGACCTTCTCAACAAACGGTGTATCGATTATGGGAAGATACAATATTCCATGCATCGGATTTGGACCAGGACATGAAGATCAAGCCCACGCGCCAAATGAAAAAACATGGAAAAAAGAATTAATTAAAGCGTGTGCTTTATACGCTGCATTGCCAGGAGAATACCTAAGACAACTTAAGGAGGAAAGAAAATGAGACCTTTATACAAAGGAAAACACTTTATTACATTAGAAGAATGGTCAAAAGAAGAAATTGATAAGCTACTTGAAGTAGCTCATCAATTAAAAGATGATTTTTATCAAAATAGACCAACGAAATACCTTGAAGATAAAACAGCCTTTTTGATGTTCTTTGAACAATCAACAAGAACGCGAAATTCTATGGAAGCAGGGCTAGCGCAATTAGGAGGACATGCGAATTTCCTTGATACATCAACGATGCAAATATCACATGGAGAAAGTGCCAAAGATACGGCTGTTATTTTATCTAGTTATGGACATGGTATTGCTTGTCGTAATTGTTTTTGGGAAGTCGGAAATAAGTATTTAAGAAGTATGGCAGAACATGCGACTGTGCCGATTATGAATTTACAGTGTGATCTTTATCATCCGATGCAAGGACTTGCCGATTTAATGACGATTCAAGAAGATAAAAAGGAAACGAAAAACGTAAAAGTATCTGTGATATGGGCTTACGCCACATCACATAAAAAACCAATTAGTGTACCATTAACACAAGTATTATTGTTTCCTCGTTATGGAATGGATGTCACTTTGGCACATCCTATAGGCTATGAACTTCCTGACTGGGTGATTGAGAAAGCGAAGAAAAATGCTTTAGAAAATGGTGGATCATTCAAGATTACACATAAGATGGAAGAAGCATATCGTGATGCCGATGTAGTGATTCCGAAAAACTGGGGTTCATGGGTGAACAATCCATCTACTGAAGTATTGGATGATGTATTAGAATCTTACAAAGGCTGGAAATGTACAGAAGAAATGATCGCACTTGCTGCGAAAGACGTCAGTTATATGCATGCCTTACCAGCAGATAGAGGAAATGAAGTAGAAGATAGTGTTATTGATGGAAAACATTCCATCGTTTATCAAGAAGCTGAAAACAGACTCCATACAGCAAAAGCTGTCATGGCGATGACGATGGGTAATAAGTAAGGAGAGGAACCTTATATGAATAAATACATGAAAGAAGCAATTGAAGAAGCATTTCGTGGCATGAGAAGTAATGATGGTGGACCTTTTGGCGCAGTGATTGTCAAAGATGGTGAAATCATCGCTGTTGGTCATAATGAAGTATTGAAAACCAATGATCCAACAGCGCATGCTGAAATTGTTGCGATTAGAAAAGCAACAAGCAAACTAGGCAGATTTGATTTATCAGATTGTGAAATTTATTCAACATGTGAACCTTGTCCAATGTGTTATTCTGCGATTCACTGGGC
>DFNN01000093.1 GCA_002376065.1 Caryophanales bacterium UBA3566 | reverse complement strand
GTTGCAATTGCTCGAACAACACAATCTGATGTCTTGATTCCTTTGGGATGTGCGTTAAATTCCTTAAACATAAATAGCCTCCTTTGTTTTTGTTACTATATATATCACTCTAAAGGGACTAAATAGCAAGTACTTTTTTCACTATAGTGACTTATTTTCAAAGGAATCGTAATCGCTAAGTGGAGACCTTTTTCCATCTCTTATCAAGTAGCAATCCTTGTTTGAACCTTTATGTTTGATATAACGTTTCACAGTTACATCGATAAACTTCTCATCAAGTTCCATTAAGAATGACTTACGATCGAGTTGATCAGCTGCAATCATCGTTGAACCAGAACCACCAAATAAATCTAGAATTGATTCATGACGTCTTGAAGAATTGCTTATTGCTTTTCCAACAAGTTCTAGTGGCTTCATGGTTGGATGCTCTTCATTCTTTCTTGGTTTGTTATATTCCCAAATTGTATCTTGAGAACGATCATCCACAAAATAATGAGCAGCTCCTTCTTTCCATCCATATAGAATTGGTTCATGTCGCCAGTGATAATCTTGTCGACCAAGTACTAAAGCATTCTTTACCCAAATCAAACATTCAGCTAGTTTGTATCCAGCGTTCTTGAAGGCATTTCTAAAGTTGAGTCCTTCAGTATCAGCATGGCAACAATAGATCGCTCCACCAGACTTTGTATGTTCAAACATATTATTAAAAGCAGCTAATAAAAAAAGATAGAAAGTATCGTCTTCCATCTTATCGTTTTTAATCTTTCCAGCCGTACCTTCATAATCAACATTATAAGGAGGATCGGTAAAAATCATATCTACTTCTTTTCCATCTAGTAATGTTTTCACTTGTTCACTATCAGTCGAATCACCACACATTAATCGATGAGGTCCTAGTTCATAAATGTCTCCTGGTTGTGAGAATGGTACTTCTGGGATTTCATCATCCACATCGAAATCATCGTCAGCTGCATTATCGGGAAGCAGTTCTTCCATTTCTTCAAAACCGAACTGAAGCATATCCATATCTAGGTGCGCTAGTTCATCTTCAAGTTTGGATAAATCCCAAGTAGCTAGTTCAGCTGTTTTGTTATCAGCTAAACGAAATGCTTTGATTTGTTCGTCATTTAGGTCATCTGCGATAATACATGGCACTTCTTCCAAACCAAGAGACACAGAGGCTTTTAATCGGGTATGTCCGGCTATAATGACGTTATCACTGGTAATGACAATCGGAACTTTAAATCCGAATTCTCTGATTGAATTAGCAACCGCTTTGATTGCCTCATCGTTGTTTCTTGGATTGTTTTCGTACTCTTGGAGTGTTGATACTGATTTCATCACTATATTCATTAGTCCAAACCTCCTCACCTTTTTCTAGGCGTTTCTCCATTAGTTCTATTTCTACTTTCTTTTCGTTGTATTCAATACCAAACTTCGTAATCAACAAATACTTAATTGCTTGAATATCAGGTAACGATTGCTTCTTGTATTTTGTGATACGCTTTTTCGTACCTGTTTTTGTTTCCTCGATTACGGTCTGTGTTTCTTCATATTCAAAACCGATCGCTCGTTGATAGATTGCATCAACTAACTTCAGTTTTAGTTCTTCATCACCAAACTGAAACGCATCGTCTAATCGTTTATGTGCTTTGCGTAACTTGATGACTGTTTTTTCTGTAATACCCAAATACTCAGCGACTTGTTTTTGAGTAGCTCTTTTAGATACCATTTCTGCTATGGCTTTTAATTTGTTCTCTAAATGTCCAGATTTCTCCCAACGCTCATACGTGTCAAGCATCTTTCCTTTCATAAAAAATCACTCCAACTGTATCAAAAAATTGTAATTATATACCAGTTGGAATACTACAAGTATCTCTGCAAAAACAAAAAAGAACTCATTTGAATGAATTCTTAATCGTTTCTAGGCTGGTTGTTAAGCCAGTATTCCATTTTGTTTTCACCTTTGCTCATTATAATACTATCACACCCTTGACAAATTCACAACAGTTTACAGGGGTTCAGAGCGGTTCAAAAAAAAGTGAGTGGCTAAGAACTTCACCACTCTAGATTTCTCTTATTCTTTTTTTGTAATCAGCATATACATTGATACACCAATAAGAATTAAAGTTCCTGAAATCCCAACTCAAAGTAGACTCAGTGTAAAGCCGCTAAATGGAAACACAACTCAAAACCACACTACTGCTACTAGGTTGGGAAGAACACTTGAAAGTTTCTTCATAATATTCTTCCTCCTTTTTTTAAATATTTGTGGTCAAAGTGCGACCACTCTTTTTATTATATAATTAATTATTCAACTTGTATACCTGAGAGAGCATTTAAATGCCATCTTTTAACTGTTGATCTCGAAATATACATTTCATCAGCTATTTGATTCCATGTTAGCCAATCAATATATCTTAATATCAGTACACGTTCCATTTCAGAATCCTTGAGTTGTTCTATCGTTTTTAAGATATCGGCTTTAATGATTGGTAGATTGGCTTCCATATCTTTTATTTCCAATTCATAGTCTAGTGCTTTCAGTATCCACTTTTCAAATGGAGCTTTTAGATTCTTGCCACCATCAACTCGAATTGCATCAAATTGAATTCCTGGTACTTGATTAGCCAAACGAATATATTCATCCACTAACGCTTGTAGTTTTTGAATCTTCAATTTCGTATTGTGATATCCGCTTAGGTATTCTTTCACATCGTTCATAGTTCCTCCTTAAGTTTACTTAACACATTAATTTCGATTGATATCCCAGTCGGATCATCGGACCATAACTTCTCCACATGTTCAACTACCACTTGTGCATCATCATTCCAGAATCCAACTTCCGTCATGCA
>DFNN01000130.1 GCA_002376065.1 Caryophanales bacterium UBA3566 | reverse complement strand
GTCTTTCTTTATTTGTTGATTCCGACGTAATTATTATCAATACAATAATTGTTCATATTTGATATCATTTTTATGATATCTTTGTTCGTCAGATTACTAGAATACTTTTGATAAGTAGTTGATTTCACAATTCTGTTTATTTTGTACAAAACAGTATTTAATTCAATTTGTGTTTCATCTTTAAACATTTTGTGTAGTTCATATTCAATTGCTCGTCTCATTTTATTAAACATATAGATATTAAAACTACTATTATCTGCCAACCCAATAATATTTCCTGGTTCTATAACGAAATAGTTATATTCCCCAACATCATTTGCGTTTTCTTCTGCTCTAGTTCTAATAGTTACCGGAGAAGCAGTTCTACCATAATATTTTTCCACTAAAGACGATAGCTTAATTGCTGTTGTCTTTTTTTCTGGGATTTCTTCTAGTGTTTGAATCATGGACTCCACTAAAGTAAAAGGTGACTTTTTGAGTTTGTTTCTACTTTTGGATTCATCTTTTAGTTCAAGTTTATATTTTACATAATCCATATCAAAAATAACAAATTTTCCAACTCCGTTTTCTACTACAATTGCATAGTCGTTCTCATTCATTATCTCATCAAGATTGCTAATATCTTTTTCTAGTGCATCTTTTGTAATAATTCCCTTGAAATCAAGTTTCATAATGTCCACCTCACTTTAAATTATATCACGTTTTTAATATAAAGTATAGAATAGTATATACAATTTAGTAAACAGGTGATATAATAGTATAGAATAGTATAATACAAGTATAAATAATGTGGAGGTATTTATGAATCAGAAAATCTTAGATGAGGCATTAAAACATTTTGAAGCAAGGAACTACATAAAGGCTAAGAATCTATTTTTAAGTTTAGCGAATGAAAACGCAACTGCCCAGTATTATTTAGGAGTAATGTATCGTATGGGTCTTGGAACTGAGGATGATCAAAAAGAAGCATTCGAATGGTTTTTAAAAGCAGCAGAAAGAGGAGACCCATTATCTCAATACTTAGTTGGTTGTGCATATAACACCATGATTGGAAGTTATGGTGGAACACTTCCTTTTGATGTTGAACAAATGGAACCTACAGTATTATTGTCTAAAGATAACCAAAGACCAATATATATTGCTTTAGGGATTGGTGTTGAACCGAATGTAGAGGAAGCAATTGCTTGGTTTACCAAAGCTGCACTTCAAGGACAAGTAGATGCTCAACAAGAGTTAGGATTCATGCATAGTATTGCATTTTCAGAACAGCAGGACAATGAATCTATATATTGGTTTAAAAAAGCAGCAGAACAAGGGTGTAGCATTTCTACATATATGATAGCTCGAGATTTTCTTTATTCTGGCGATATTGAACAATCTATAAAATGGTTTGAAAAAGCTCATACTTTAGGGAATGAAGAAGCATCATATGAATTAGGGAAAATCTTTGAATTCAAAATCAAAAACAACCCAGATTATGAAATGGCCATAAAATGGTATATGATAGCGGCAAAGCAACATAACGATTATGAATCACAATTTAGATTAGGTCGAATCTATCAATACGGGCATGGAGTTGAAAAAAATATTAATGAAGCGCTCAATTGGTATAAAAAAGCTGCTATTCAAAATTATAAAGAAGCATGTTTTAAACTAGGAATCTTATATTCATCTGGAAAGATTATTAAAGAAGATGATAAACAGGCAATTAAGTGGTTTATAAAAGCTGCAATACAACATGACAAAATATCGGAATCAATTCTAGAACGATATTATAAAGATGGTTTTAAATTAGACAAAGAGTTTAATCAAAAATTTGAAACCTTGTTTAAAGCTAGATCACATGACGAGAAAGCTCAAATTCAATTTGGGTATGATTATGTTTATAATTATCCAAATACCAACTATCAAAATGAAGTTTGTCAATGGTACAACAAATTGGCATATGATGGAAATCCCGATGCACAATTTCTATATTCTCAAATATGTTGTTATCAATTTGATAAACAGCGGTTAGAATGGTTAAAGAAAGCAGCTGATCAAGAACATACAAAATCACAGTATGAATTAGCTCAAATGTATCATTGGGGTAATTATGTAAAAGACAATGATATTGAATCGATAAAATACTATCAACTAGCTGCAAACAAGAATGCTAATGCGCAATTTGATTTAGCTTACTATTATGGGCATGGCATTATGGTTGAGGTTAATTATATTGAAGCGTTTAAAAGATATCAATGTGCTGCTCAACAGATTAAGTATATTACTGATACATTTGAACAAGAAAAAATCCAACTGATTAAATTAAAATATAATGCAGGTAATAATGAAGCAGAAGCAAAAGCGCTTGAAGGAGATACTTCTGCTCAATTGTATCTAGGCTGTTTATACCAATACGGATTTGAAGTCAAAAGAAATATTGAAAAAGCGATTTTTTGGTACGAAATGGCTAATAAACAAGGAGCCAATGAGGCTCAAAAACAAATAGAAACACTAAGAAAGGGTATGTAGTAGTATATGGATATTAAATTGTTAAAAAAATCACTAAGTGATGTTAAACGTAGCTTAAATCTAGATTATGCTTTAAGTGAAGGCTATATGTCTCCGACTTGTACAACGACAATGTTGGTTGAAACATATGGTGATAATGCAATTGGCATTTACGTTAGATGGTTTGGCAAAGATCAAGAACAACCACCAATCAAACAACTAGATAGACTATATATTAATCATGATCTAGGAAAAGTAGATAGTGAATTAAAACAAAGAGAAATTGCTAATATCTTAAAAAAATATTATTCAGTTGATTGGGATTATTCCAATGAAAAAACCATTTTGATCAAAGAAAGGAGGGATTAATTAATGATTGAGTTTCTATTAGTAGCAGTCTTTGTGATTGGATTTATTTTATTTGGGCTAATAACCTTCATATGGATTCAATTAAATAGTACCGAGTCTAGATTAGTAAAATTGATAGAAGATAGAATTAGGCTAAACAATGTTTATTATGAATTGGACAGGCTTGAGTTTCCTATTATTGTGGAAGAAGAATGAAAGAATTTAAGTTGTTTGAATAAAACGAAGAAAGTAGGATATGTATATGGAGGAACATACGAAAAAATATGAACTGATAGATGTTGGTGACGATTATATTGGAAACAGAAAAGTATATAGAATAAAAGCGTTACGTGATTTTGAATCAGCCAAAAAAGGTGATGTAGGAGGATATGTTGAAAGTGAAGAAAACTTAAGCCATTCGGGGCGTTGTTGGGTTTATGATAATGCATATGTGGTTGATAAAGCTAGAGTATATGAGGATGCAACTATTAGAGGTAGTGTCTGGATTTTTGATAATGCTGAAGTATTTGGAAGGGCATCAATTTCTGGACAAGCAAGGGTATTTCATTATGCAAAAGTTTATGATCATGCTAAAGTCTTTGATAACGCTCAAATTTACCATTCCTCAGAAGTATATCGTCATGGTGTTGTTCATGGAAATGCTAGAATGAAGCGAATGAAAGCAACGAAACCTGTAACAGTTATTGACAATAGCGACATAATAATAACCATTGCAGATAATCGTTTTCATGTTTATCAGAGTAAAGTTTACATTAGTGACGATTATCCAATTAAGTATAGGAAACTGTTAACTTTCTTGGAAAGTTTAGACGAATGAATTGTACAGAAAGATTTAGACTGTGATGGAAATAAAACAATGGTAGTTGAATCCATCATATGACAATCATATCAAGTTGCATTTTAATTTGTTACAACGAGCCGTATCACAAATAAATGACGGATATGACATACAGGTCTTAACAAAGGGTTTTTCGAACAATTAAAACCAAAATTTGCGTATCACAATTAGTTGCAACTTTTAGATATCCGAATGTAATTCAATCTTTTTCAGTTTAGTAATTCATTTATAATATGGAGTTGCCTAGAGTAATTCTTCTGTGATATAATACTTAGGTACAAAGGTAGGTGGAGTGAAAATGAGACAATATGCGAAACAACACAAAGAAGTCTTGATTGTTGCAATAACTTTATTTATTGCAATGAGTATTCAATATCTTCGTATTGTAAGTTTAGATATTGCCTTTTTGTTTGAAGTTAACACTCCTACCTTTATGATTTACTTTGCAGCTTTAATAGCTATTTCAATGTTAGTATTGTTGTTTGTTTTCCTACCTATGCTAGTTATTACCGAGATAGCTATTTGTATCACGTTACCAAGTACAATCACTATTGATATAAAGCGAGTTGTATACAATATTAAATCTACAACTAGTAACCATACTAATAGGCAAAGAAGAACTACTATTTTACGTTGTTGAATTTCATTGTTTTACCTTAGACGAAAAATAAATTAAGAAGAGGAGAACAATGAAAAAACACATTTTTTGGATAGCACCACTAGTGCTATTCATCATTTTATTGATATTCGACCAAGGAGCAAGTTACTTTAATACTTTTTGGTTCAACGTAAAACATGTGGTACTATTTGGATTAATAGTATACGTGTTACTAATAGATTTATACTTTGTATATCGTTTTTTTAATAAACGCTATACAACTAGAAAGAAACTTAAAGTTACTATTGCATTGTTATTATGTATTTTTGGAATAAGTGGAACTGTACTAATCAGTAATCTTCAAATCAGATATATCGATCTGTACGAGACACCTCAGATAAAGGAAACAACGTACTATGACCGATACGGAAATGTTATATATAGAAGTGATTTGCAAGAAAGTCCAGAGTTAAACATTACAGATAATACAAATGATCGTTTATCATTTACAGTTGAAGAGAATTATCAGGGTAACATTGTTAATCCTTATGCTGTTGACAATGGAATTGGACAGATTTATTATCAAGGAGAAATATCACTTTTAACGATTGTTGATATAACCTATCAAGGTCCTTATGTTGAAACTCTATCTTACACAGTATATGAGACAGTTACGAATACAGGTGCAACTGAACCAACTTCTAGTGGCTATATCAATAGCACATACATCATTAATGATTTCAGTAATGACGATGCAATTACGATAACCACTGAACGAAGAATCCTCGAGATAGATTTAATCGAAGAGGACTATCCAGAACTTGATTCAATTGAACCAGTAATTACGAAACATGTTGGATCTGTAGTATTCCCAGATGATGATAGTGGAGAGATTCACATTACATTTGATGAAATCACTTATGATCAATCCGGAGAGGAAAAGTTAGAAAGATTTGCTAATGGACATTT
>DFNN01000004.1 GCA_002376065.1 Caryophanales bacterium UBA3566 | reverse complement strand
GTTCCATTAATGAATAATTCCATAGGAGTCTCACACATCCAATAATCATATGTATATTATTGGCTTGTTCCTCAGTTGGATAGATTCTTATACGCTCTCCACGAGTTATAATTCTTTTCAAACAAAACCACCTCACTTACATACATCAATAAAGCCTTTGTTAAGACTTAATCTATACTTATATTATACCACAATTTCACTGTTTTTACTTTAAAAAAATGAACAAAAACAACAAAATTGAATTGAGAGTACAAATCAAAATGAGGTTTCATTCATCCCCCACTTAATCAAGATTTGAAGTGGGAGCATTCTGAAACATTAAGGTAAAAACAATGGTTTCCCATCTTTATCACGCTTTCTCAAGGTACCTCGATCATAATATCATAAGTAATGTCCGTCTTTATGTTGAATGCGGTATTCTACTTCGTAAGCATCCGTCTCACCCAAAAGATGTTTGCGCATATTATCCATCACACGATCATAGTCCTTAGGATGTAATTTACTGGTGAAAAATTCAAAACCTACATTTCCCACAACCGCTGGATCATATCCAAGTTGTAGTGTTTTTTTATCATTGAATGTCACTATATTGTTTTTATAATTCCAATACCACTGTCCTAAATTACCCGCCCACGGAAACTCAACGAAGAAATCATCTTCCTGATGCTCCATACGAGCTTCAAGTTCAACAATGTATGTAATCAATTCATCTTTTGTCCATGCTTCATAATTTTTACTCATCGTATCCTCCATTCACAAACTTTTAAGCCCATTTTTATTATAGCATATTTTTTAACAACTTAGTAACCATCAAAAAAGAAGAGAATCTCTTCTCTTCTTAGAACTTAAAGTACTTTTTCTTTCATTCTTTTCAATAAGTCATTGACGGCTTCTTTTATTTCTGAAATCTGTACTTCTTTTGCGATTCCTTCAAACTCTAACGTATGATCTATATTCCATTTCATGCGGTACGTATCTAATATCGTTGTAAAATCTTTTTGTGCACCACTGTTCCACCCATATGAGCCAAAAAACATTGATTCTTTACCGGTGATTTTTTTGCGACCTAACTCATCAATCGCATGTGCCACAGGTGGAAACATTTTATACTCATATGTTGAAGCCGCAACAATCACACCCGCAGAAGAAAAAACCTTCGCAACCATTTCACTTTCACTTGTATATGGCATATGCAACATATGCACTTTCAATCCTTTTTCTTCAACTAAATCTTTCACAATATGGACAACTTTTTCCGTTGTTCCATACATTGAACCATAGAGAATCGCAACTTCATTTTTCCCAAAACCGTTCGCATAGTTTGCATATGATTCATACTGCGCAATAATTTGATTGATATCCCCTCGATATGCTGGACCATGTCCAGTTAGAATCATCTCAACATCAAGTTCTTTTGTCTTCGCAATTGAACGTTTCACCATCGGTGAAAATGTCGTTAAAACATTCGAATAATAACGAATGGTTTCTTCTTCTATCACTGCTTGCTCTTCTTTGCTTAACTCATCATAAAAACATCGATCACTCACTGTCCCAAAAGCCCCATACATGTCACAAGAAAATAGTGCTTTTGTACATTGTTCATAAGTAAGCATCGTTTCAGGCCAATGCACATTCGGTGTTGGATGAAAACTCAATACTTTCCCATTTCCCAAATCTAAGGTATCTCCTTCACCAACAACCATAATCTTTAAATCATCACCATAAAAGGCTTTTAAAATCGGTTCACCTTTCGCAGTAGTGACAACCGTAAAATCATCATTTACTTTCTTAAAATTGTCAATCCATCCACTATGATCAGGTTCCAAATGATTGACAATTAAGTACGCTATATTTTTAGGATCAACATCAATGTCTCCAAGTTCTTTATACAACGTTTCAGGAACACCATCCCAACCAATAACACCATCAATGATTGCCGTCTTTTCGCCTTTGACTAAGTACGAATTCATACTCACACCATGTGGCAATTCCCACATACTTTCAAACAACATATCATCGACATTCATTGACAACATATATAATCCGTCTTTTAGTTTTTTCTTATTCATATTTTTTCCTCCTCATGCAATCTAAACAAAGCCACATAAAGCATTATACCCAATTCAAAGTTTCGATTCAAGTTAAAAACAAAAGAATTCAATAGAGATATGTCATCATATTTTTCTTTCACATGAAATGGATTATATATTACTTCTTCAGCCCCTATTTCTAATTACATTTATTACTCACAATATGATTATAACATAATAAATCGCTCACTTTAATACTAGAAAATCATATATTATACAATTGTCATACATTTTTCATTGAATGACTGATTACCAAGTGATAAAATAACATAGACATCAATTACGATACAAAGGAGAAATTACTATGGACTTAGAAGCACTAAAAATAGCCAGCGCAATCAAACAAAAAAAAGGTATTCACTTCATCATCGCTTCAGTTGTGATATGGACAATTGTCTTCATCATTCACAGTACCTCATTATCAATCGATACAAAAAACTTCTTAACTTTTTGTGCTACAGCACCACTCATGCCACTAGCTTACGCCATTTCAAAAATCTTAAAGATTGATTTCACTGATAAAGAAAACCCACTTACATCTTTAGGTCTACTATTTTCTATCAACCAATTACTCTACCTACTCATCGCAATGTGGGTCATGAATCAAAGTCCTGAATATTTGGTGATGGTGTTGGCAATGATTTTTGGTGCTCACTTATTGCCCTATAGTGGTTATACAGATCAATCAGTTATAAGGTATTCGCAATCATTATTCCACTGGCTAGTTTACTAATAGGTCTACTCTTTACCCCTTCGAGTGTAGCATTATTGATGCTCATTATTGAGATATTGTTCGTCATCTCACTTGGTGTTGAACTAACAAAACTAAAAACAGAAAAACAACAATAATTCTTTTTTCTTAATGTAACTATAAAAAAGCAGACATATGTCTGCTTTTTTCAATAGATTGGTTTTCCAATTCAATACATTTTTCTAATTCTGAACGATTCACTTGCCAGTATTTTCAAATTTTCACTGCAAATACATTATAGTTCTTAAAAAAGTGTGAATAATTTTTAGTATTAACTTTATAATTTCGGATATCTCTCAATCGTATACAATTTTAATTCTGTCGTTATGCCTAACTTCATTTTCATTTAAACAGTGTTTACTTCATCAAATCAAAATCAATCACTGTTATCTTTTATTATTAAATATTTAATTTAAAGTGTCAATCGTCCATCAGGATGTTTAGTCCCTTTGACGGCACCAGCTTTACCTGTCACAAAATCATTTTCCATATATTCAACAACTTCCTTTGTTGAACATACTTTTGCGACTGTACTCTTCGCAACAGTTAAAGCAGCTTTTTGATTCGCCGTCGCTGTTGCCACTGCATCCTCAACTACAACGACATCATATCCTCTAGAACTTCCTGCATAGGCAGTTGCTAATACACATTCATCAGTCCAAAGACCTGAGATAACAATCGTATCAATATCAAGTGCTTTTAACTTTTCATCAAGATAAGATTTACCATCTTCATTAAAGGTCCAAAACATATCCAAATGTTTCCCATGATAATACCAACCTTCAGCGATTTCATCTTCAGAAGGTTCAATTTCAGTAAGAGGTTTGATTCCCTTACTTCCGTTAAATACATAAACCGCATTTTCAGGATGTTCAGGGTGAAGTCCTCTTGGTCCATACCAACGATCCATCGCATTTGCAATACCATCATCAAAATGACGAGTCCAAGAACTCCAAGCAATACATACTCCTTCATTGGTTGATTTCACTTTTCTAAAGGTATCACGCAATTTCACTAGATTCGGCAAAATACCCTCTGCATAAGGACGGTATTCTTCTTGACAATCATCCATCAATAAAGCAATTCTTCTAGGTCGATCTGCAAGTTCCCATGATGACCAAAACGATAATGGCATATCATTTGGACCACCAGGAGTACTACTAAAATTCTCCATTGGTTTTTTTGCAAGGTCCATGTCTCTATACTTACAATCTCTCTTCAATGCTTCTTTAAGCGTTAAGATTTTCATTAGAACACTCCTTCTATAATATGGGTTTTCCTATTATAAAAGTAACACATATTTTGTATTAATCCAAATCTCTTATCCTTAAAGTACTATATTCCATCCAATTAAACAAAGAAAATAAATGGAAATCACATTAATGACTACAAGAAATCTGTTTCATATTAAAGAAATAGATCTAGTTCTAAGAGAATCGGTGTATGATCTTGTCTTTTACCAGAGTCAACTATCTCAGACTTTACAACTTTACTGGTAAAACGATCACTCACCAACCAATAATCAATTCTCCAGCCAGAATTGTTTATTTTACTTGTTTTCACCCTTTGTGCCCACCATGTATACTGATCTTCTATATTACCATGTAAGTGTCTAAATGTATCAGTAAAGCCACTAGCTAAAAGGCTGGTAAATCCTGCACGTTCTTCATCGGTAAAGCCTGCAGACTGATGATTACTATCAGGATTGGCTAAGTCAATTTCTTGATGGGCAACATTGTAATCCCCACAAGCAATGACTGGTTTTTCTTGATCTAAACTTTTTAGATATTCCCCATATTTTTGATCCCATAGTTGTCGTTCTTTTAGCCTTCTTAAGTTGTCACCTGCGTTTGGTGTATAGACTTGGGTAAGGTAGAAATCACCAAAATCTAAGGTAATAATTCTACCTTCGATATCCATAGTGTCTGGCGCACCAATCTTTGGATAACTTGCTTCTACTTTATACTGTTCTTTATATAAAAACATCGTACCCGCATAGCTCTTTCTTGCTGGTTCTTCTGAACTTCTCCATACATATGAGTATCCCTCAAATATTTCTCCTAAAAGTTCTATATGTTTTTTACTAGGACCATTATAGGGTAACTTTGTTTCTTGTAAGGCAATCACGTCAGGATTTTCTTTTAATATACTGTCAATGACCTCTCTTGATAAAACGGCTCTAGCTGAATCACTTGTTAATGCCGCATTTAATGAATCAATATTCCATGAAATAAGTTTCAAAATATTCCTCCTCTACTGTTACTCATCTCTTTGATTTTACAACATTTTCATAAAAATAGAAACAAATAGACCCCTCAAATCTCATTATTTCTTCGTTATATCACTAGATCTTTTCGTATATAGAATATTGGATGATATTTTTGAATATGGATAATAAAAAAACCGAAAAATAGTCCGAACAAGTTTGTTTAGACAAAGTCTCGGTATTATGAGGATTTATTAAAGTACTCTCTAATAAACTAAAGTTTACTTCTAACTAGTTTAAGAACTCTTTTGCGACAAACATATCACCGTAATAGATTTCAAACCATTCTATCGTTCTATCTGTTGGCGCATCCATATAAAATTTAATTTCTGC
>DFNN01000070.1:1969-2654 GCA_002376065.1 Caryophanales bacterium UBA3566 | reverse complement strand
GTTGAAGGGGTTGTAAGACAAGGACATAAAATGATGATATCAGGCGCGTCAAAATCGGGCAAAAGTTTCTTATTAATTGAATTAGCCATTGCATTAGCAGAAGGGACTAAATGGTTAGGATTCCAATGTAGAAAGTCCAAAGTGATGTACATTAACTTGGAAATCGATCGTAATAGTCTCATTCACCGATTTATAAACATCTATGAGGCATTAGGCTTAAAGCCCATTAATGCACATAGTATTTCTATTTGGAACTTAAGAGGAGCATCCAAACCACTTGATGAGTTAATGCCAGAACTAATTCAAACTGCAAAATTTAGAGATGTTGATGTCATTATATTGGATCCAATCTATAAAGTTATGATTGGAGATGAGAATAGTGCAACGGATACAGCAGTCTTTACCAACCTTTTTGATAGAATTTGTAATGAAACTGGCTGTACTTTTATATATAGCCACCATCATTCTAAAGGATCACAAGGTTTTAAAAGGTCAATGGACCGAGCATCAGGCTCTGGTGTGTTTGCTAGAGATGCGGATGCACTAGTAGATATGATTCAACTAAACTTAATTGAAGTTCCATTAGAAAATGAAAATGATGAATCATCAGCTACGGCTTGGAGACTAGAAAGTACTCTGCGTGAGTTTGCTAGTTTTAAGCCCGTTAACTTTTGGTTTGAATATC
>DFNN01000070.1:0-1666 GCA_002376065.1 Caryophanales bacterium UBA3566 | reverse complement strand
GTTAACTTTTGGTTTGAATATCCAATACATCGAGTAGAAGAAACTGAAAAATTAGACAATAACTATGTAGATGGAGACCCAAGAGCCAATCTACTCAAAAGTTATAAACGAAGACAAACAAGAAAATCACGCAAAGAAGAATTTGATGAAGCTTTTGATGCAAATAAAAAGAATGATGGAACTTGTCTTGCATTTGTACTTGCTGAGTATTTAGGAATTGCAGAAAGTACTGTCAGAGATCGAGTAAAAGAATTTAGTGATGAATATGTTACAAAAAAAGGTATCGTATCTCATAAAAAGTAAAGTATGAATATAGGAGAAATTGCAGTTTCCTGCAAAAATTCACTAATCTGGCAGAAAGGGACAAATACCCTATATGCAAACTGCAAAAAAACTGGCGGATAGGCCTTATATAGTTGGATGTAACCAACACGCTAACGCATGTTTGTAGGATAGGGCTTGAAAGCCTGCCCTATCCCTAACAATGCATTATCGTTAGCACTCACCTTTCTTCCAATGAAAAACTGAAGAAAAACTGAAAACTTGAAAAGCAGTAATCAATTACAATTATTTGTGACGATTCTACAAAATAATTAACCTACCCCCACCCCCCCGGTAGATGATATATGGAGATGTTAGGGTACCGTCGGCAGGGCAATTTTTTTACACAAGACCAATTTTTTGAAATTCTGAAAAATACTTTTTAATTTTGGTTATTACTGGTAGAAAACTTGAATATTCTTTCTTATTTCCATAATTTTTGAAAGTAATCAATAAACTCTTATTTTGAGATACAAATGAGGGTTTATTTTTTTGTTTAAGGGCTCAACGATTTGAAGTGCCTGCTTTTATTAACAAGTTTGAATGAATACTTATATTTGAAAATAAAACAAAACGTTGAGGCTATTATCGGCAAATCATTCTATACCTCGCCATATATCTAGTGGAGACGATAAAATTCATAAATATCCCGAACTTTTATATGAATTTTGCGGACTATGATGTAGGAGGTGAAACACATGGGAGATAATGAATACACAAATGAAGAGTTGATAAGTAGGTGCCTAAAATGTGGAATTGTGATTGTATCGATCAAAGGCAAAAAGAAAAAGCGATTTTGTAGTGATCGCTGTAGATGGGATTGGTGGAACAATCATATCAAGGAAATGAAACAACAAGCTAAATCAGATAAAAACATTGTATCAAAGTAAGTACTATTAATCCCTTGACTATTGTTTCAAAGAGAGTGATTAATGGTAGGGAAAAGGAGGTATTGTATTATGAAACGAACAATCACAAAAATAGAAGCAAAGCCTAAAATAGTAACAAAAACAAAAGTGGCTGCATATGCTAGAGTTTCAACTGGAAAGGATTCAATGTTACATTCACTTGCTTCTCAAATTAACCACTATAAGAAGTTTATTCAAAGTAACAATGAATGGCAATTTGTAGGTGTGTATGCTGATGAAGCTTTAACTGGAACCAAAGAATCAAGAGAAGAATTTCAACAACTAATCAAGGATTGTAAAGCAGGTAAAATAGACATGATCATTACCAAATCAATATCCAGGTTTGCAAGAAACACTGTGACATTACTTAAAACAGTTAGAGAACTAAAATCAATTCATGTCGATGTATTCTTTGAAGAACAAAATATTCATTCCAT
>DFNN01000117.1 GCA_002376065.1 Caryophanales bacterium UBA3566 | reverse complement strand
TGATTCACAACAGTAACATCAACTTCTGCTGAAACCAAATTAGATTCATATAACCCATGATATGTTCCATCTGCTATCTCACTTAGAAAGACTTGATTTACAGGCTGTTTTTCAAATGCTTTATCTAATTGATTGGTTTGTACAAAAAATACACTCACTAGTAGTCCAACCAATCCTACAAATCCAATCAATATCATCTTTCTTTTCATTGTTTCCTCCTTATGAAATATATTTAACATCTTCTAATGTTAGTTTAAAATAAGTAAAATCTTCATCCTCAAATTGCCAAATCGCATCCCCTTTATATGGCAAATAAAAACCATTTTGTTCTTTATATTCATGAACTGGTGTTGCCCAAGGTGCAGAGATTTGTTCTTCTCCATCTTGCGAAAAGTATCGGTCATTTGATATAAAATTAATTAACTTACCTTCATCATCAAAAACCAATCTAGCACTAACCTCGATCCCCTCATTAACAAACGAAGCATCCAATATGTAATCATCCACTTCCTTATATTCTACATTTGCCTCTATTAAAGCGTGTGGTGCAAATAAACAAATATCATTAAATACCGTCACTGTTTCAGCTTGATTCATTTTTTTCCCTTTCCCATTAACCACACGAAAAATACCCAGTATTTTAATCTTCATTATCGCCTTAGCATGATGAAAAATATGAAATCCTTTTACTTTAACACCACGCATTTTTAACACCATTAGAAAATATCTGCTATATGGAGAAAACAAACTTGTCTGTTTCGCTTTTGCATCAGCAAAATCAACTTTTTTATTTGGTTTCATTTGACCTGAAATACGCAATTTCATTCCCTTCGGGATTTCTTTTCCCACAACACCCACTAGCTGTAAATATGTTTGAATTTGTTTTGGTAAATGTTGCAAACTATCCTGCGTAATGATTGATTTGCTTGTACTTTGTTTTAATTTATTTTCATAGTATGTGTAACGAACATCATCAAAATAATATAAGATAAACCCTATACATACTAAACCAATAAATCCATATAAAAACCACATAACTACGACTCCTCCAATTCACCAATATTACTCAATAATTTTTCAATTCCATGAAACATAGCAAACAATTCATTTTCATCAAAACCTTGAAATAACAAATCAAGTTTTGTTGTATGCTCAACATCTTTTAACTCCCAATAATCACGTGCTTTCTTAGTCAAAGAAATCCTTAAAGAGCGCTTATCATTGTCATCCTTCATCACCTTAACATATCCATTTACTTCAAGTTTGTTGATTAATTGCTTCACGTTTTGATGACTACTTTGCAACAACATTGCAATATCTTTCAATGTTGGTTTTTCATCTTCAAAGTGATCAATGGCCAACATAGTAAACATCTGTTTTACAGTCAAATTATCTCCTTTTAATGTTTTATCCAAATAATTTTGTAAAGCATTATTCAAAGAAAAAATACGACCAAATATTTCTGTTTTGTAATACGTCTCAGTATCTTTTTTCATTTTTTTCCCTCCATTAGGTAATATATTACCATTTATATAGGTAGTATATTACATATATTAATAAAAGTCAACAATAAATAAAAAAAAAGAACATGCATTTAACATGTTCTAATCATAGGAAACATCATATAAGTACAACCCTGAGGGACTCGCTATATGTCTCAGTAACGTATTATCTTTACTTCTAAGCAATTCCTCCATTGATATCGATAATTCCTCAGTCGCAATTAAGTATGCGGCCATAATCAAATTTCGTACCATATATCGTAAAAATCCTTTACCTTTAATCCAAACTTTTATCTCTGTTCCATTTTCTTCGAAAGAAACATCTATCACTTCTCTTACAGTATGTTTATCCGTTGTCTTAGTGAAGGAAGCAAAATCATGTTTTCCTAAAATAACAGACAATGCCTTTTTAAAATTTTCAACTTGAAAAGGATTGACAAACCAGCGATAATTTCTTTTCGTCACATCATATACCCCATAATCAAGATGGTACATATATGTTTTTGAAGTGACATCGTATCGCGAATGAAAAACCGGTGGTTTTTCTTCAATGCTTTTTATTACAATATCCTCTGGTAAATATTGTTTAATCACCATTTTTAAACTATTCAAAGGAATTTTTGTCTCAGCATCAAAATGAATTGTTTGATGGTTTGCATGAACCCCTTTATCTGTTCGACCACTCGCATGGACTTGTGTTTCTTTATGAAATACAAGATGTAATGCTTCTTCCAAAACACCTTGAACAGTTCTTTTAATTAATTGTTTTTGATACCCTTCAAAACCACTACCATCATATGCCACGACACAAAAATATCGCTTCATCGAGTCATCAAACATCGTCTCATATAAGTAATGAATCAAATGCCCGTCAAATAGTATCTTACCATACAATGATTCTTTCTCATCAAGTTTCATTTTATAATAAAGCATATGTTCTTTGTCTTCAAGTACACGGATATCATTACGCACAATTCTTTCTGGCCATAATGCTTTCATTGATTCATAATCATCACAAAGTTGCCCTTTAGTACTTCGGTAATAAGGATGATTTGTAAAATACTTGTAATCCTCATCTTCTAAGATTGATTTTTTTAATAACTCTTCAATCTTACCCCATTCTTTTTTCACCGCTACATCACCACTCGGATAACCACAGAAATGGCAAACACCAAAGTGACGACAATCATTACAAAGGTATCCACGTAATTCCATTTTAAAACATGCAATCTCGTTCTGTTTCTACCGGGAACAAAGTTTCTTGCTTCCATCGCATTGGCCAATTCATCACTACGTTTAAAGCTAATAATAAACATTGGTACAAGTAATGATATAATCTGCATAATTTTATCTTTAAATTTACCTTCTTTAAAATCAACGCCACGACTAGCTTGAGCAAGCATAATTTTATTTGCTTCATCTAGAAGTGTTGGTATATATCGCAAAGCAATTGAAATAATCATCGCAATCTCTTCTGCATTAATCTTAATGATACTAAGTGGTTTCAAAATGCGTTCTAATCCCAGATTTAAATCCGTTGGTTTTGTAGATAAAGTTAAGATCGTAGATAACGTTACGATAATAATCAATCTCATCATAATGAAAAACGCACCCAATACCCCATCAGAATAAATTTGCACTCTACTAGAACTTATCACACCACCTGGAGCAAAAGTCGCTAAGAGTGCCAACACACCAAATACAGCGAGTAATAAGTATATAAAACGAAACTTAACATATTTTTTTGAGATCATCCAAAAGATGATAATCCCCATCATGATCGGTAAGTTGTATAGTGTTAATGTTAAATCAGTTGTGTAAAGCAGTTCACCTGTGTTAACAAACAACATTTGAAATGAAAAAGTGAACAATAACAATATTAATACCGGTTTTAACCCTCGCATAATACGTGTAACACTTAGTCCTCCAGCCACCAATATGAATCCAACCAATAAAACCATACCAATCATATGATAAAAATCCTTGATGATAAATGCAGTCGCCATTAACACTACAAGCGCAAGCAATTTACTTCTCGCATCCATTCGATATAAAAAACTATTCCCAGGAACATATTGTCCTATTACAATATTCTTCATATCAATTCCTCCTTCACAAGCAAGAACAAATCTTTTGTTGAGTTAGGAGATCTTGATAATTTCTTTTGATATTTTTCTTCTAAATGTTTTTTTAAGTGTAATATATCTGGCAAATCTAAATTCCAATCAATGATATTTTGCTCACTAAATAACTCTTTAGGCAGACCATCATAAACCAAAGACCCTTTATTTAAAACAAGTACTCTCGAAGCATATTGATAAACTGTATTCATATCGTGTGTAATCACGATAATCGTTTTCTTTGTCTTTTGATGAATATCCATAAACAAATCTAGTAATCTGTCTCTCCCTTTTGGATCAAGTCCACTCGTAGGCTCATCTAGAATCAATATATCCGGTTCCATAGCTAAAATCCCGGCTATTGATACACGTTTTTTTTCCCCACCAGATAAATTAAATGGACTTCGTTCTAAGTATGTCTCATCCAATCCAACCAACTTAATAACTTCTTTCGCTCTCTGTATTGCTTCTTTTTCAGGGACTTTAAAATTCTTCGGACCAAAAATAATATCTTTTAAGACAGTTTCCTCAAATAATTGATACTCTGGAAACTGAAAAACCAATCCAACTTTTTGTCTCAAAGGATTTAATTTTGTATCTTTCTTCATATTTTTTGATAGCTTCACACCGAAAATAGTCACTTGGCCACTTTGTGGTGTCATTAATGCATTCATATGTTGTACCATTGTTGATTTTCCACTACCCGTTTCACCAATCAATGTAATAAATTCACCCACTGCATCGATTGAAACATTGATGTTCTCAATCGCTTGGAACAATCCACCCTCTATGGAATGATATCCATAACTCACATGTTCAAACTGTATGCCCATAAAATATCCTTTAAATCATTATTTTCAATGTTTTCTTCATCCATCATATATAGAATCTTAAGAGGGGTTAAGAGTTCTAAATTCGATGAATTAAGCAATGGTCTATCACTAAACACTTCTCTTGGTGTTCCTTTTGTAATTATACGTCCTTCTTTTAGTACCACAATTTGATCAGCATAAACTGCTTCCTTCATATCATGCGTAATGGTGACGATTGTTTTACCTTCATCGCTTAACTTACGCATATAATTCATAATAACATCTCGACCTTTTGGATCTAACATCGAGGTTGCTTCATCAAAGATAATAATATCCGTATGCATAGCCAAAATCCCAGCAATCGCAACACGCTGTTTTTGGCCTCCACTAAGCGCATAAGGTTCTTTTTTTAAATATTCAAACATATCAACTTTTTTTGCATAAAGTTCAATGTTTTTTATCATTTCTTCCCTAGGAATCTCTAAATTTTCCATCCCAAAAGCGATGTCATCTTCTACAGTGACACCGACAAACTGATTATCTGGATTTTGAAATACAATTCCTACCTTTTTACGAATATCATACACTGTCTCTTCATTTAAGGTAATTCCATCAATACGTATTTCTCCACTTTTTGCTTTTAACAAACCAATTATAAGCTTTGATAAAGTAGACTTACCACTCCCGTTATGTCCTAAAATTGATACCCATTCACCTTTTTTAATGGTGAGATTTACATTTTCTAAAACGGGTGTATCTTTTACGTACGAAAAGGAGACATTATTTAATTCTATAATGTTCATATCATCAACTCCGTTACCCAATCATTATATCAAATTCGTTGAAAAAAAGATATTGATACATAAAAAATTACATCGAAATATTTTTCACTTCAACTATAGATGAAAAAAAGAATGATTTATCAAAAAATCATTCTTTATTGACCTTATAACAATTTCTTGCTTAAGTTTGGTTCCATTTCCTAAACGAATTCAATAATCGCCATAGGTGTCGCGTCTCCGCGTCTAGGTCCCATTTTATAAATTCTAGTATATCCACCATTACGTTCGCTGTAACGAGGTGCGATATCATCAAACAATTTTTGTAACGCATTTTGGTCTTCATTTACTGCCAAGAAACGTACTAGTTGCGCTGCTTGTCTACGAGAAGCAAGCGTACCTTTTTTTCCTAAAGTAACCATCTTTTCGACCAAGCGTCTTAATTCTTTTGCTTTTGTTTCAGTCGTTGTGATGCGCTCATGAATTATTAATTGTGTAATCAAGTCACGAAGCATCGCTTTACGTTGATCACTACGACGGTTCAGTTTGCTATATCCAGCCATTCATATTACCTCCTATTAGTGTCTAGCTAATGAAAGACTAAGATCTTCAAGTTTCTGTTTAACTTCTTTCAAGGACTTTTTACCTAAGTTACGAACTTTCATCATATCTTCTTCAGACTTTTGAGTCAATTCGTCTACAGTATTAATCCCTGCACGTTTTAAACAGTTATAACTTCTCACTGATAAATCTAAATCTTCAATTTGCATTTCTAAAATTTGTGAATTTTGTTCATCCTCACGTTCGACCATGTAGTCGTCTTCCTGTGCTTTTTCACTTAATTCAACCATAACTTCTAAGTGTTGAATCATCATCTTTGAAGCAATACCAATTGCTTCTCTTGGTGAAACAGCACCATTAGTCCATACTTCCATTGTTAGTTTATCTTTTAAAGGATCACTACTTGAAGCAGGCAACACATTGTAATTTACACGTGATACCGGTGTATAAATACTATCAATTGCGATGATTCCAACCATATTTCCATATGCTTTATTCTCATCAGCATCAACATACCCAATTCCACGTCTAGCAGTCATTACCATATGTAACTTCCCGCTATTCACTGTCGCGATGTGTTGATTTTTATTGACAATTGTTACTTCATTATCGCAGACAATATCTGCCGCAGTAACAACTTTTGCTTCATCCACCATGATCTCAAGGCGCTTTTCTACATCTGGGTCTTCATTATCGATGTGAAGAATAACTTCTTTTAAATTAAGAACAATCCCAGTAACATCTTCTACAACACCTTCAATGCTTGAGAACTCATGTTCAACACCATCAATTTGGACGTTGATAATCGCAGCTCCCGGTAACGATGAAAGTAAAATTCTACGTAATGAATTTCCGAGTGTAACACCATACCCTCTTTCTAAAGGATATATTTGGAATTTTCCGTAGGTATCTTGTTCTTCTGTAGGTTCAATCACTGTTTTTGGTTTTTCGAATTTCAAATCTTTCAAATGAACAACCTCCCTTATCTAATTGACCAATTATCCACGTGGTCGTTTTGGTGGACGACATCCATTATGTGGAACTGGCGTTACATCTCTAATTGCCGAAATGTCTAATCCAGCAGTTTGTAAAGAACGAATTGCTGCTTCACGTCCAGGACCAGGTCCTTTAACTGAAACTTCAACTCTTTGTACACCGTGTTCCATTGCTGCTTTAGCACAAGCTTCACTAGCCATTTGTGCTGCAAATGGTGTTGATTTACGGCTCCCTTTAAATCCTAATGCTCCCGCGCTGCTCCAAGCAATTGCGTTCCCATTCGGATCAGTAATTGTAATGATTGTGTTATTAAAAGTCGAATGAATGTGCGCTACTCCTGAAGGAATATTTTTTCTCACGCGACGTTTTGTTCTAGTTTTACGTGCCATATTAACTTCCTCCTATTTCTTCTTATTAGCTACAGTTCTACGAGGTCCTTTACGTGTGCGAGAATTGTTTCTCGTATTTTGTCCACGAACTGGTAGATTTTTTCTGTGACGCATTCCTCTGTAACTTCCAATTTCTTGTAATCGTTTAATATTCATGGAAACTTCACGTCTTAAGTCTCCCTCAGTTTTAAATTTCTCAACTTCGCTACGAATTTTACCTAGCTCATCTTCAGTTAAATCTTTCACCCTAGTGCTTTCATCTACTTCAGCGCTAGCTAAAATTTGTTGTGAAACATTTTTTCCGATACCATAAATGTATGTTAAAGCGATAACTACGCGCTTATCTCTCGGAATATCTATACCTGATATACGTGCCATATGTGCACCTCCTATTAACCTTGTCTTTGTTTATGCTTTGGATTTTCGCAAATAACCATTACTTTTCCGTTACGTTTAATGACTTTGCATTTATCACAAATTTTCTTTACAGATGGTCTTACTTTCATTATTAAATCCTCCTTTGGAGTTTACATATTATATTTTATTTATGACGATACGTAATACGCCCACGTGTTAAATCATATGTTGATAGTTCAACAGTTACTTTGTCACCTGGTAGAATGCGAATGTAATACATACGGATTTTACCAGAAACGTGAGCTCGTACACGATGCCCATTTTCAAGTTCAACTAGAAACTCTGTATTTGGTAAAGCTTCAACAACCTTACCCTCTAATTCGATTTTATCTTCTTTAGACATGTTGATTCCTCCTTTATACTGTTGTTAAGATGACGCATTCATCTTCAGTAATTAAGATTGAATGTTCAAAATGTGCACTCAAACTTTTATCTCTTGTAACAGCTGTCCAATTATCACTAAGTACTTTTACTTCTTTACGACCCATATTGACCATTGGTTCAATGGCAAGTGTCATACCCGCTTTCAATAGCGTTCCACGACCTTTTGGTCCATAGTTCGGTATTTGTGGATCTTCATGAAGTTGTTTTCCCAGGCCATGACCTACAAACTCTCGAACAATACTGTAACCATAGCTTTCCGCATATGTTTGAATAGCATTTGAGATATCTGATAAACGATTATTCGCTCGTGCCAATTTTAACCCTTCAAATAAAGACTGCTTTGTTACATCTAGTAAACGCTGCGTTTCTTCTGAAACGGTACCTACAGGATACGTCCATGCGCTATCTCCGTGATACCCTTCGTACTCCGCACCAATGTCAATGCTTATAATGTCACCATTTCTTAATACAACATCTTTAGACGGAATACCATGTACTACCTGTTCATTCACAGAAGTACAAGCACTCCCAGGGAATCCGCCATACCCTTTAAATGAAGGTATCGCATCATGTGCACGAATTGTCTTTTCTACAATTTGATCTAGTTCATATGTTGTAACGCCAGGTCTAATGTGTTTTTTTACTTCCTGATGTGCAAGCGCAACAATCTTACCTGCATGTTTCATCAATTCAATTTCACGTGGTGATTTGATTGATATCATGATAAGTCCTCCAATACAAGTACAATGTCTTTGTATACATTGTCAAAAGACTGCATACCATTTACTTGATAAAGGGTTCCTTTCTTCTCATAATAATCAAGAAGTGGTTTTGTTTTATCCTCATAGATTTCTAGGCGTCTCTTTACAGATTCAAACGTGTCATCTTGACGTTGATAAAGCTCACCACCACAAACATCACACACACCCTCTTTTACAGGTGGTTTGAATTTTAAGTGATAAGTTGCTCCACAATCTTTACAGACGCGACGTTTTTCCATACGCTCAAATAATACATCGTGACTCGACAAAATATTGATTACTGCATCAAGCTTAGTACCACGTTCTTCTAACATATCATCCAACGCTTCAGCTTGTGCAACGGTTCTTGGATACCCATCTAAGATAAAACTATCTAATGTATCTTCTTTGTTTAATCTAAGACGAACAATTTCATTCGTGATTTCATCACTAACCAAGTTCCCATTCTCAATATACTTCATTGCTTCTATACCAATTTTTTCATTGTTGTTGTAAGCATCTCGGAACATTTGTCCTGTCGAAATACTTGGAATATCATAATGCTCCATGATTTTTGCTGATTGGCTACCTTTTCCAGCACCTGGAGGACCCATCACTAGGATTTTCATAAAATCAGAATATCCTATTTGATGAATCCGCTATATTTCTGTTCTTGCGTTTGGGTTTTGATTTGTTTTGTTGTCTCGATAGCCACACCGACAACGATCAATAAACTTGTTCCACCAACTTGTACATAAGCTGGTAAACCAAAAATCATTGTAGCAAAGATTGGTAATGAAGCAACCAATACTAGATAAGTCGCACCAATCATTGTAATTTTAAACAACAATCTCGAAATATAATTTTCTGTTTCTATCCCAGGACGCACACCTGGAACATAAGCGTTTTGTTTTTGTAAGTTCTTCGAAATCTTCTCTGGATTGATTTGTACAAACGCATAGAAGAATGCAAAGACAAAAATCAATGCAATATATAATACATATCCTAACGGTCTGCTATAAGTGAACAACTCAGTTAACCATAAACCAAATGTTGTGCTAGTAATATTTGGCATAAAGTTTAATAGCGTTGTCGGAATACTTAGCAAAGTAACCGCAAAGATGACTGGAATTACACCAGCTGAATTAATTTTAATCGGGATATTAGAATCGCTTTTCCCTTGGAATTTAGACCCTGAAGGTCTATTTGAATATTGTACAGGTATTTTACGAGCAGCAGATTGCATAATGGTTACGAAGAAAATCACTAAGATGTATAACAAAACAACCAATGCAAAAATAATGTAAGTATTAAATGCTGCCTCAGGAGCACTTACGTACTCTTGATATAAAGTAAGAAACATTCCAGGTAAACTCGAAATAATCCCTGCAACGATGATCATTGATGTCCCATTTCCAATACCACGTAATGTAATTTGATCAGCAAGCCATAATAGGAATGCTGTACCAGCAGTCATAACGATTGCCAAATACGTATATGTTAAAAATGTTGGTTCAACACCTAAATCAAATATAGCGTCTCCCGTTAAACGGAATCCATAAGTCATTGCTAAAGCTTGTACGAAAGCCATACCAATTGCCAAATAACGAGTCAATTGATTGAGTTTCTTTTTCCCTGTTTCCCCTTCTTCTTGCCATTCTTTCAAAATAGGAACAATGTCCATTTGTAAGATTTGAACAACAATCGAAGCGGTAATGTAAGGACCAATACCTAAAGCAATAATTGAATAATTTCTTAACGCATTCCCAGTAAATGCATTCGCAATTCCAATGAATCCACCATTGGCATCATCAAAAAATTGTGATATTTGTTCTGGGTTGATTAGTGGGACTGTAATGTAAGTTGCTGCCTTATAAATTAAGAACACTAATAATGTAAAAAGAATCTTTTTCATAACTTGTTTATTCTTGAGTACTGCAACTATCTGATCCACACTAAATCACCTCTACGCTTCCACCAGCTGCTTGGATTTTTTCTACAGCGCTCGCTGTAAATTTATTTGCTTGTACAGTTAATTTTACATCAATGTTTCCATTTCCTAAAATTTTTAGTCCATCTAAATTCTTACGAATCAAACGATCTTGTAAAAGCAATTCTGGTGTTACAACTGTTCCTTCTTCATAACGATTCAATTCGCTGACATTCACTGTTGCGAATTCAACACGAAAATGATTTGTAAATCCTCTTTTAGGTAAACGTTTGAAAAATGGAGTTTGTCCCCCTTCAAATCCTAAACGAGTATTACCTCCAGAACGAGAGTTTTGACCTTTGTGTCCAGTTCCTGCAGTTTTACCAGTTCCACTACCGGTTCCACGTCCAACACGTTTACGTGTTTTTGTAGATCCTGGAGTTGGTTTTAAATTGTGTAATTGCATATTGGCACCTCCTACTGTTCTGTAACTTCTACTAAGTGTGAGACAACATTAATCATCCCTCTAATAGTGTCTGTATCATTTTTTACTACGGTTTTATTAAGTTTTGTTAATCCTAATGCTTGCGCTGTTTTTCTCTGGTTTGGAGTTGATGCGATTAAGCTTTTCTTTAAGGTAATGTGAAGTTCTTTTGCCATTATCGTAAAATCTCCTTCACTTCAAGTCCACGTGTACGAGCTACTTGTTCAGCAGTTCTTAACTCGCTTAATCCTTGAATAGTCGCACGCACCATGTTAATAGGTGTGTTTGATCCTAAAGATTTGCTTAATATATCTTCTACTCCAGCCAATTCTAATACTGCACGAACAGGTCCCCCTGCAATAACTCCAGTACCTTCAACAGCTGGGCGTAAATATACTGCCCCCGCTCCGAAACGTCCTGTCACTTCATGAGGAATTGTTGACCCATAAGTTGGCACAGTAATTAGGTTGTTTTTTGCATCTTCAATTGCTTTTTTAATTGCATCAGGTACTTCTTGAGCTTTCCCAGTACCAAGCCCTACTTTTCCTTTTTTATCTCCAACGACAACGAGTGCGCTAAAGCGGAAACGACGTCCACCTTTAACAACCTTCGTGACGCGATTAATATTTACGACTCTCTCTTCATAAAGTTTTTCTTCTCTTTTACGACGAGGTCTTCTTTTTCTATCATTTGGCATCGGCTTACCTCCTTATTAGAATTCTAATCCTGCAGCACGTGCAGCTTCAGCTAATGCTTTCACACGACCATGGTAAATATACCCACTACGGTCGAAGATTACCTTAGTAATGTCTTTCTTTGTTGCGCGTTCTGCGAGTAATGTTCCAACAGCTGCTGCTGCTTCAATATTTCCACCATTTGCAAATTTGTTGTCTTTTTCATTGGTTGATGCGCTCACTAAAGTTACACCATTTATATCATCAATAATTTGTGCAAACATATTATTTGATGAACGATACACACTTAAACGTGGTTTAATTGGTGTTCCTACAACATTTTTACGAATACGTAAATGTCTTTTTTGACGCATTTTATTTCTTGATGTTTTTTTAATCATATCAAATCACTCCTAACTACTACTTAGCAGTTTTTCCTTCTTTTCTACGCACATGTTCGTTAACGTAGCGAATCCCTTTTCCTAGATAAGGTTCTGGTGGTCGAACCCCTCTAATATTAGCAGAAAACTCTCCAACTAATTGTTTATCAATACCACTGATATTGATCAACGTATTTTTTGGAACTTCTACTGTTAAACCTTCTGGAATTTCCATTTCGACTGGATGAGAATATCCCGCGCTAAGAACAAGTTTATTCCCTTGTAATTGGGCACGATACCCAACCCCAATCATTTTTAATTCTTTTCTAAATCCTTCTGAAACACCAACAACCATATTATTAATGAGTGCTCTAGTAGTTCCATGGATAGCTCTATGTTCTTTTGATTCTGATGGTCTTTCGACAACCAAACCATTTTCATCTAAGTTTACTGTCATTTCACTTCTAAATTGAAAATCTAGTGATCCTTTAGGCCCTTTCACAGTGATAATATTATCTTCTACTGTGGCAGTTACGCCTTGAGGTAATGTGATTGGTTTTTTACCAATACGGCTCATACTTTACACCTCCAAAATTGTATTTGTTACCAAACGTACGCTAAGATTTCTCCGCCAACTTTAAGTTTGCGTGCTTCTCGGTCGGTCATAACACCTTGTGATGTTGAAATCACAGCGATTCCTAGACCATTTAGTACTTTTGGAATTTCACTATTCTTTGCATATACTCTAAGACCAGGCTTAGAGATTCGTTTCAATCCTTTAACCACTCTTTCGTTTTGCATATATTTTAACGTAACACGCAAAATATCTTGTGGTTTGTTATTTACAACTTGAACACTTACGATATATCCTTCTTTTTTTAACAGTTCTAAGACTTCTTTTTTCAGCTTAGAAGCAGGAATATCTACTTTTTCGTGTTTCATTTGATTCGCATTTCTGATACGCGTTAACATATCTGCGATAGGATCTGTCATTACCATATATAAATGCCTCCTTCCAATCTACTTGGAAAATATTTATTTTTTACCAACTTGCTTTTCTAACGCCTGGAATTTGTCCTTTGTAAGCTAACTCACGGAAACAAATACGGCAAAGCTTAAATTTTTTATAAACAGAATGTGGTCTTCCACAACGTTCGCAACGAGTATATTCTCTAGTCGAGAATTTAGCTTCGCGTTGTTGCTTGACTATCATTGATTTTTTAGCCATTAATTAGCCTCCTTATTTCTTAAACGGTACACCAAGTTGTGTTAGCAACTCAAGTGCTTCTAGGTCTGTATTTGCAGTTGTAACAATCACAATATCCATTCCTCTAACACGATTTACTTTATCGTAATTAATCTCAGGGAAAATGAGTTGTTCTTTGATTCCTAATGTATAATTTCCTCTACCGTCAAATGCTTTGTTAGACACTCCTTGGAAGTCTCTAACACGTGGCAAAGCGATCGATACAAGTTTATCTAAAAATTGATACATTCTCTCTCCACGTAACGTTACTTTACATCCAATTGACATACCTTCACGTAATTTAAAGGCAGCAATAGATTTTTTGGCTTTTGTAATCACAGGTTTTTGTCCTGTTAATTGTGTAAGTTCGTTTACAGCATCATCTAGCGCTTTTGAATTATTAATTGCATCTCCAACACCCATATTGATAACGATTTTATCAACTCTTGGTGCTTCCATAACTGATGTATAATCGAATTTCTCTACGAGCGCTGTACGAATGCTTTCATTGTATTTTTCATGTAAGCGATTCATGCTAAGAGCCTCCTTCCTGATTATTCTATAACCTGATTAGATTTTTTTGAATATCTTACTTTTTTCTCGACTTCTTGTTTTTTTACTGTTTCAGTAACAGTTTTATATCCTACTCTAGTTGGACCGACCTTCTTTTCTAAGAACATCACATTAGATGCATGAATTGGTGCTTCATACTCTAAGATCCCACCATCAGGATTAGTTTGAGTAGGTTTAGCATGTTTTTTAATAATATTTACGCCTTCAACAATGACACGATCCGTTTTCGGGAAAACTTTTAATACTTTTCCTTCTTTACCAAGATTGGCACCGCTGATAACACGAACATTATCTCCTTTTTTAATTTTCATATTCTAACCTCCTACTCTAAATGACTTCGGGAGCAAGTGATACGATTTTCATAAATCCTGCATCACGTAACTCTCTCGCTACTGGTCCAAAGATACGAGTACCTTTTGGAGACTTGTCATCTTTTACAATAACAGCAGCATTGTCATCAAATTTAATATATGATCCGTCTTTTCGACGTATTTCTTTTCTCGTTCTAACGATTACAGCTTTCACAATGTCTCCCTTTTTAGTTGTTCCTCCAGGAGTTGCTTGTTTCACTGTACAAACGATAATATCGCCGATTGTAGCGTATTTACGTCCTGTCCCACCCAAAACCTTAATGGTTAAGATCTCACGAGCTCCAGAGTTGTCTGCTACTTTTAATCTTGATTCTTGTTGAATCATAATAAGAACCTCCTTCTTAAGCTCTCGTTAAATAACGACTTTTGTCTCAACGATTTCGAGCAAGCGGAATCTTTTTGTTTTTGATAACGGACGAGTTTCCGTAATCTTAACAACATCTCCAACTTTGGCTTCATTCGAAACATCGTGAGCTGCAAATTTTTTGGTTTGTTTAACACGTTTTCCATATAATGGATGTTTTCTATAAGTTTCTACGAGTACAGAAATTGTTTTATCTGCAGATGCTGATACAACAGTTCCTGTTAATACTCTTCTACTATTTCGTTCCATACAATTCTCCTCTCGCCTTACTCAGCGCGCTCATTTAAAACTGTTTTCATACGAGCGATCGCTTTTTTTACTTTACCAACACGAGCAGTGTTTTCTAATTGACCAGTTGCTTGTTGAAAGCGAAGGTCAAAGAGTTCTTTTTTCAGTTCAATGATTTCTTGAGTGATTTTCGCAGTGTCCCATTCTCTAATCTCATTAGCTTTCATTAGAATCACCACTTTCTTTTCTTACGACTTTTGTTTTAATCGGTAATTTATGAGATGCAAGTCGTAAAGCCTCTTTAGCGATTGCTTCGGAAACTTCTCCAACTTCAAACATAATTGTCCCTTTTTTCACAACTGCTACGAATCCATCAGGAGCCCCTTTACCAGATCCCATACGAACCTCTAAAGGTTTCGCAGTTTTCGCTAAATGAGGAAAAATTCTAATCCATACTTTACCTTGACGTTTCATATAACGAGTCATCGCAATACGTGCAGATTCAATTTGACGGTTTGTAATCCATGCACCATCTAATGCTTTCAATCCGTATTCACCGAAGCTAACTTCAGTTCCACCTTTTGCTTGTCCTTCATATGAAACTCTGTGAGGGCGTCTATATTTTGTTCTTTTTGGTGTTAACATTATCTATTCCCTCCTCGTTTTTTAGCAGGTAGGATTTCACCTTTATAAATCCATACTTTTATTCCTAATTTCCCGTAAGTAGTACTTGCTTCGACATTTGAATAATCAATATCAGCACGAAGTGTATGTAAAGGTACATTTCCTTCACTATATCCTTCACTTCTTGCCATTTCAGCACCACCTAAACGTCCAGATACAAGAGTTTTACACCCTTTGGCACCTGCTCTAATCGCTCTTTGAATCGCCATTTTTTGAACACGTCTAAAAGAAGCTCTGTTTTCAAGTTGTCTTGCGATGTTTTCTGCAACCAATTGAGCATCTAAATCAGGTTTTTTTACTTCAACCACATTTAAAATAATCTCTTTACCAGTTAACGCTTGTAATTTTTCAACAACTTTGTTTTTGTTACTTCCTTCACGTCCAATTACCATTCCTGGTTTGGCTGTGTGAACTGTTAAGATGACTCTATTTTTACTTCTCTCAATTTCAATAGTTGAAACTGCAGAATTAACATATAGTTCTTCTAACAAAGCACGGATTTTTAAATCTTCGTGTAGTAAATCGGCAACATCGTTTTTATCCGCATACCAACGAGAATCCCAATCTTTGATAATTCCAATTCTTAGTCCAATCGGACTTACTTTCTGACCCATAAGATTCCCTCCTTTACTCTTTCTCGGCCACAACAATAGTGATGTGACTCGTTCTTTTCAATATTTGTGTAGCGCGACCTTGTGCTCTTGGTCTAAAACGCTTTAATGTAGGACCTTCTCCTACATAAACTTCTTTTACAAACAGACTTTCCATATCCATATTATAGTTATGTTCCGCATTCGCAACTGCTGATTTTAATAACTTTTCAACAACTGGAGATGCAGCTTTGGGAGTCAGTTTTAGTATTGCAAAAGCTTCTCCTATTTTTTTACCTCTAATTAGATCGATCACTAATTTAACTTTGCGAGAAGAGATGCGTACCATTTTTGCTTGTGCTTTAGCTTCCATAATAATTCTCCTCTACTTTCTTATAGCTTTCTTATCTTTTTTGTCATGTCCGCGACTAGTTCTAGTAGGAGCGAACTCTCCTAGTTTGTGTCCAACCATATCTTCTTGAACGTATACAGGTATATGTTCCTTACCGTTATAAACTGCAATTGTATGCCCTATAAATTCAGGGAAAATAGTTGATCTACGTGACCATGTTTGAATGACTTTCTTCTTGTTTTGGTCGTTTAAATCTGCGACTTTTTTCATTAAATGATCGTCACAGAAAGGACCTTTTTTAAGTGAACGTGCCATGTGTTGAGTTCCTCCTTTCTATTTCTTGCGTCTAACAATTAATTTATTGCTAGCTTTTTTAGTTTTTCTTGTTTTTAATCCTAATGCTGGTTTACCCCAAGGTGTGACTGGTGATTTACGTCCAATTGGCTGACGTCCTTCTCCACCACCATGTGGATGGTCTACTGGGTTCATTACACTACCACGAACAGTAGGACGAACTCCTCTATGTCTCATTTTTCCAGCTTTACCAATATTTACAAGTTCATGGTCAGCATTTCCTACTTCACCAATCGTTGCACGACAAACTCCTAAGATTCTACGTGATTCTCCACTGTTCAAACGAACAAGGACATATTTCTCTTCACGACCTTGAATTTGTGCTTTTGTTCCTGCACTACGAACTAATTGTCCACCTTTACCAGGAGACAATTCGATGTTGTGGACTACTGCCCCAACAGGAATATTTTTTAATGGTAATGTATTTCCTACTTTGATATCTGCTTCTGGTCCAGATTCAACACTCATTCCAACTTCTAATCCTTTAGGAGCTATAATGTAGCGTTTTTCTCCATCAGCATATACAATCAATGCAATATTTGCTGTACGGTTTGGATCGTATTCAATGGTTGAAACGCGACCAGGAATATTGTCTTTATTTCTTTTAAAGTCGATGATTCGGTATTTTCTCTTTGCTCCCCCACCTTGATGGCGAACAGTGATTTTACCTTGGTTGTTACGACCTGACTTTTTGTTAAGTTTTTTCAGTAATGATTTTTCTGGTTGATCAGTTGTAATCTCAGAAAAATCAAGGCTTGTCATGTGTCGTTGACCATTGGTCATCGCTTTATATTTCTTTAAAGCCATAACGGTAACCTCCTTATAATTTACTATGCACTAAAGATTTCGATTTTCGAACCTTCAGCTAGTGTTACAATTGCTTTTGTCATTTGTGGTTTAAATCCTTGATGTTGTCCTACACGTTTTTTCTTAGGTGTAACATTCATCGTGTTCACTTTAACCACTTTTACTTTGAAAAGTTCTTCAATTGCGTTTGCGATTTGAACTTTGTTTGCGCGTTTATCAACGCTGAATGTATACTTGTTTTCTTTTTCAACAAGTAACATAGATTTTTCTGTGATGATTGGGCGTTTGATAATTTCACTAGCTAACATTATCCAAGCACCTCCTCATATTTTTTCACTGAGTCAACAGTAGTAATCAAGGTTGTATAATTCATTAAATCATACACACTTGCATGCCCAACTGTTGTAACAGTAACACCTGGAATATTTCTTGCAGAGAATAGCACATTTTTGTTATCCTCAGAAAGTACGATAATTGCTTTTCCTTCTATATTAAGGCTAGCAAGAACGTTTACCATTCCTTTTGTTCTCATGTCTTCTAATTGTAATTTATCTAATACTTTGAATTGTCCATCTAACACTTTTTGTGATAGTACTGAACGTAATGCGTTGCGACGAACTTTACGGTTTACTTTTAAACTGTAATCACGTGGTGTAGGTCCGAATACTGTTCCTCCGCCAACCCAAATAGGTGATCTAGTTGATCCTGCTCTAGCACGACCAGTTCCTTTTTGTCTCCAAGGCTTACGACCACCACCACGTACTTCCGTACGGTTTTTTGTTTTATGTGTTCCTTGACGCATTGCTGCTCTTTGCGCTTTAACAACATCATAGACAGCTTGCTGGTTTGGCTCAACACCGAATACTGAATCATTTAATTCGAATTCTCCGACGTTTTGGCCTGATTGATTCAACAATGCAATTTTAGGCATTTGAAATCCTCCTTTCAGATAACGATTATTCTTGTGCTTCTTCAGCTTGGTTTGCTACTTCTTCTTGTGTTTCAATAAAACTGTTTGGATCTAATGGTTCAATAGAAGCAGTTTTGACACCGCGTTTAACAACCACAAGTCCTTTTCTTGGTCCTGGAATTGATCCTTTGATCAATAACAAATTACGATCTACGTCAACTTTAACAACCTCTAAATTTTGGATTGTAACAGTATTAACTCCCATGTGTCCCGGTAATTTTTTACCTTTTCTTACATGGTTCGGATCGACTGGTCCCATTGATCCTGGACGTCTATGATAACGGGAACCGTGGGCCATAGGACCGCGTCCTTGGTTATGTCTTTTGATATTCCCTTGGAATCCTTTACCTTTAGAAGTACCAGTGACATCCACGATTTCTCCTTCTTCGAATATATTAACCCTAATCTCTTGACCTACTTCAAAATTGCTTAATTCTTTTCCTGCAATTTCCTTTAAGTAGCGCTTAGGTGATGAATTCGATTTTGCGAAATGTCCAAGTTCTGCTTTGTTTGCTAATTTTTCTCTTTTGTCTTTGAATCCTAATTGTAAAGATTCATATCCATCATTTTCAACTGTTTTCTTTTGTAGAACAACATTAGGTTCACAACTAACAACTGTTACTGGAATCATTAATCCTTCAGCGTCAAAAATTTGTGTCATTCCTACTTTTGTTCCTAAGATACCTTTGGCCATGAGTACACCTCCTATAAATTATTTTAAAACAATGTCTACACCAGATGGTAAATCTAGGTGCATCAAACTATCGATAGTCGCTGGAGTTGGGTCCATGATATCGATTAGACGTTTATGAGTACGTCTTTCGAACTGTTCACGAGAAGTTTTGTTCACGTGAACACTACGTAATACTGTAAAGATTTCTCTTTCTGTTGGAAGAGGAATAGGACCTGAAATTTTAGCCCCAGTTTTTTTCGCAGTATTTACGATTTTTTGTGCAGATTGATCCAATAATCTGTGATCATAAGATTTCAATCTAATTCTGATTTTTTGATTCGCCATGTTATGTCCTCCTTTCGCCTACATTTAATATAGACTTGCTCGGTGAAAATTCCCTGACAGAGATAGACAACGCCTTTCCGTGTGTCAGCAACCTCCCACTTCGTAGCCCGACTCTGGCGTGAGTCTTTGATATAATACCAAAAAAGAAACTCGATTGCAAGGATTTAATTCAACTTTTTTTATAAACTAACCTTATATATATATAGTCCCTTTTTAAAGCCAAAAAAAAGAAGAAAATTTTTCCTCTTTTTGTATTAAATATATCTTTTTAAATTTATTGTGTAATTATTGTACCCGATTTTTGCATAAAAGCATCTTTTGCGTTTTGCAGTGATCCGATTACTGCAGTCTTACCAGTTTTAGCGAACGCCATGCACGCTTTAATTTTTGGTAACATTGATCCTTCTGCAAAGTGACCTTCATCAATATATTTTTGCAATTCATCAACAGTTATGTGATCGAGTGCTTTTTCTTGTGGAGTTCCAAAGTTAAGATAAACATTATCAACAGCCGTTAATATAACAAGTTCATCAGCATCAACAATTTCTGCTAATTTTGCACTTGCATTATCCTTATCTATAACAGCTGCAACACCGTCAAGTCTATTCCCATTTTTGACAACCGGAATTCCACCACCACCAACTGTAATGACTACATGATGATCTTTCAACAATGATTTAATAATCATTTTCTCTTTTACATCAATCGGCATCGGACTTGGAACAACTCTTCTATAGCCTCTATTTGAATCTTCTTTCATTGTAAAACCATGTTCCTTGTGAATACTATCTGCTACTTCTTTTGAGTAAAATGCACCAATCGGTTTTGTTGGATTAGAAAACGCTGGATCATGCTCGTCAACAATTACCTGGGTTACAATAGTTGCCACAGATTTTAAACTACCGCGCTTCTTTAGTTCATTCCCTATCGCATTTTGTAAATGATATCCTATATATCCTTGACTCATTGCTCCACATTCAGGAAAAGGCATATCAGGTGTGCTTTTTGATTCAGTAAAGGCAAGTTGTATCATCCCAACTTGAGGACCATTCCCATGTGCCAAAACAACTTCATGGCCTTCTTCAATCAATGTCACAATCTGTTCTGCTACAAATGCTACCAATTGTTGCTGTTCTTCTGCAGTCTTCCCTAAGGCGTTTCCCCCTAAACTAACAACAAATCTACTCATTGGCATCACGTAAAGTAGCAAGCATTACAGCTTTAATTGTATGCATACGATTTTCAGCTTCCTGGAATACTACAGATTGTGGCGATTCAATCACTTCATCTGTTACTTCCATTTCTCCATTTTTAACTCTAGGATAAGAATCTTTAAACGTGTCTGCCATATCTTTTCCTACTTCGGTATCTTTTCCGTGGAAGGCAGGTAAACAATGCATAAAAATCGCATCACTATTCGCGTTATCCATCATTGTTTTATCAACTTGATAATCATGCAACAATGCAAGTCGTTCTCCCCATACTTCTTTTGGTTCTCCCATAGAAACCCAAACATCAGTATAGATGACATCAACATCATTTGTTCCATCCATTTTATCTTCTGTAAAGCGAATAGTTGCACCAGTTTCCTCAGCAATTTTATTACATGTATCAATAAGTGCTTGATCTGGCCATAGTTCTTTAGGTGCTACACCAGTAAAATGCAACCCCATTTTTGCGCTACCAATCATCAAACTATTCCCCATATTATTTCTAGAGTCCCCAACGTATGTAAACTTGATTCCTTTTAAATAACCAAACACTTCCTGAATGGTAAGAAAATCTGCAAGAATTTGTGTTGGATGGTATTGATCGGTTAACCCATTCCAAACTGGTACACCAGAATACTCTCCTAAGGCTTCAACATCTTCTTGTTTGTATCCTCTAAACTCAATACCATCATACATTCTTCCTAAAACCCTTGCCGTATCTTTTACCGACTCTTTTTTATTCATTTGTGAACCATTTGGACCTAAATAGGTTACACCCATCCCTAAATCCATTGCACCAACTTCAAAAGCGCATCTTGTTCTTGTTGAATCTTTTTGAAATAGAAGTACAACATTTTTATCTTGTAAATGTTTATGCGGAATCCCAGCATACTTCTCCTTCTTTAACTGTTGAGATAAATCAAGTAAATACTTAATTTCCTCACTTGTAAAATCAAGTAACGTAATAAAATTTCTGTTTTTTAAGTTCATAATGTCCTCCTATTTATTTAAAAGTTCACGGTAAATTGGCATACTCATACACCTTGGTCCACCACGGCCCCTAGATAATTCACTAGAGGGAACTTCTAATGTCTTAATTCCTTCTTTTCGTAACATTTCATTGGTGACATGATTTCGCTCGTAAACAACTACTTTTCCAGGTTCAACACAGAGTGTGTTTGCCCCATCATTCCATTGTTCTCTTCCACTAGTAATCAAATCACTTCCACCGCAATTAATCAGTGTAATTGGGCGCTTTAGATGTTTCTCCAAAATCTCTTCTAATGTAGTTACCACTTTAGAAACAGCATATCCTTCATCCTTTTTAATAACTTCAAAAATTGTCAATTCTTTCATTATTCCAGGATGAATCGTAAATATTCCATAATCAATCTGAGTAAAAACTGTATCTAGGTGCATAAACGCTCTTGTTTTCGGAATGTTAAATGCCAAAATTGTCTTAAAAGATGTATCTTGAGAGAACAAACGTTCAGCAATCGTCTCAATTGATCTTGGATCAGTTCGCTTAGAAATCCCTATAGCAATTGTATCATCAGATAAAACTAGTAAATCTCCACCTTCACTATGATATCGATCATGTCGATTATAATAAAAAGGGATATCCTCATGTTCAAATCTTGGATGATAACGGAACATATATTCACTAAACAAAGTCTCTCTAGATCTTGTATCCGTAAACATTTTATTGATAACTACTCCTCTTCCCACACTTGAAAATGGATCCCTTTGAAATAAAATATTGGGCATCGGATCTGTAAAAAAAGGATATTCATTTTCTAACATATCCATAATTGAACTACGGTGATCATAATCAATATCATGAGTTCTTATACCCTCAATCATTGTCTCAACCATTTTATTTAAGTCTAAATCATCTAGAAATTTATAAATCGCTTCTTTGATTGATTTTGACTTAATATTTGATTCTTCGATAAATTGGTTGATAAAATTCGATTTTACCTCTGGGTGATGTTTTAAGGACTCAACCACCATGTCTTTTATATAAAGTACTTCAACACCTTCATCTCTTAAAGTTTTCGCAAAAGCATCATGTTCTTCTTGCGCCACCTTTAAGTATGGAATATCATCAAACAACAATCGTTCCAATAAATCTGGTGTCAAGTTTTCTAATTCCTTACCAGGACGATGTAAGAGAACTGTTTTTAACTTCCCGATTTCAGAAAACACTTGAACGTTCATACGCTCACTCCTTTCAAATCACTTATATACTCTTGGTACTCTCGAAGTAACTTGACAAATTACCTCATAATTAATTGTATCTAATCTATTTGCCACTTCATCAATCGTAATAAGTCCACCAAATAAAACCACTGGTGTATCTATATTTATATTGTCCTTGATTCTAACAAACATTTGATCCATACATATACGTCCGATAATTTCACATCTATTCCCATCAATTTCTACATAACCGCCTTGATTTTTTCGAATAAATCCATCTGCATATCCTATTGGCAAAATTGCTATTTTTTC
>DFNN01000141.1 GCA_002376065.1 Caryophanales bacterium UBA3566 | reverse complement strand
ACTTCACATATAATCCAATGCTTCCGCCTCTTAATGCAAGTAAATTCGGACCAATCAACTGAATTGGACCTTCTACTTCTACATGGATGACTTCACTTGAATAAGGCAATATATGTTGATATTGATCCACATGTTTGATCGTAACTCGCGCAACTTCATAAGTCGAAGTTTCTTTGATGATGTGGTTATTCACTTCAACTAAGAGCGATGTTTCTTTTAATGGTCCAATGATTTCTTTAAGGATAACTTGTTCATTCTTCACTGCTTCAAATCGGTATTCTAGTGATTCCATTCCCCATTTTCCAACATATTTCTCATAGAGTTTGGCTGCTTCATCAATCGACATTTTATACTTCATTAAAACGATCAACATTTTCAGTTTTTCTTTCAAAGGTAACTTCATTCCATGATGCATGATGTGCAACAACACGGATTTTACTCTGTCGGCATCTTTTGTTGAGAATGTTTCATGTTCATGAATTAAATGTCCAATAAAATCATTGATGATGACCGGAGGATGTGGTAAGTGAATGTATTGTTCACTTGGATAAAAATCTCCGATAAAGTCATCATTGATATAAAATTTAATGTATTCAGCATTCGTAAGTACATACACATCTTTGATTTCACTTGCTTCGAAATCACCAATTTGGATATTACTAGCGACTTTCATATATGGTTCTTCACTTTGAGAACGGTATGCCGCGCTTGCATATTTTGGTATACGGAAGATATCCATTACTCCGTGGTAACAGATTTTATCTCCACTCCCAAAATCTTTATGGGTATTATAATCTGCCATACACCAACCAATTGCACCTGCTATATCTTGATGTTTGTGGGCATCCTGTTGTACAGCAAGATGTCTTTTTAGTTGTGATACACGGTGTGCCTCATCATCAAAAGATTTGGTTGGATACATATGTCCGTTGTATTCGGTGACTAAGTAAGGAGATTGTTGTTTCCTTACTTTTTTTGGTGGTTCTAAGCCAATATTATTTCCACGGTGTACAAAATCATTATAGGTATATACATCTTCTATCAATGAAGACTGCTTAAAGTTTCTGACACCGCCTGTTGCACGATAATGGTCATATTGTTTGGCCATATCATGGGTTCTTTGATAAAAAGAATCCATATCTTTTGACTCATTGATTCTCGTACCCCAAATGATGATTGAGGGATGATTATAATCTCTTAAAATCATTTCTTTGACATGTAAGACACTTAAATCTTGCCAATCTTCATCACCAATATGTTGCCAGCCTGGTAGTTCATTAAATACAAGCAACCCAATTTCATCACAACGATCTAAAAAATGCTTACTTGGTGGATAATGACTACTTCTGACGATATTGCATCCCAATTCATACTTTAAGATATCAGCGTCCAATTTTTGCATGCTTGAAGGCATCGCGTAACCAACATATGGATACGATTGATGTCGATTAAGTCCTTTTAACTGAATTCTTTTATTGTTAAGGTAAAATCCATCTTCTTTCCAAGTTAATGTCCTAGAAGCAAAGTTCGTTTGATAGATTGTTTCACCTTGCCTAAGAATCTTTAACGTATATAAGACTGGATTATCTAAAGTCCATGTTTGAAGATCAATGTTATATGACAAGGTTTGTTCATTTTGATGATAATCCAAGGTACAATCAATCTCTTTAATCTCACGTCCATCTTGTTCTATGATGATAATCACTTCTTCTTTGGATGGTTTCTCTGCATTAAATAAGAGCCTTACATCAAGCTGCCCATCACGTGCATCTATTAATCCATGTTTGATGAAGTTTTCATCTACTTCTTCAAGATATACCTCACGGTATATCCCACCATAGGTTAAATAATCAACGACAAATCCATGTGGTGGGATATCTGTTCTTTCTGTACTATCAACTTTCACAAATATAGTGTTTTCTTCTTTTGTCAAATATTTAGTCACATCAAAAGAGAAAGGTGTATATCCACCTTTATGTGATCCTACTAAGGTCTGATTTAGATAAACTTCAGCATAAGCCATCACACCTTCAAAATGTAAGATATAGCGCTTGTCTGTTTTTTTCTCAACTTTAAGTTTTCGCTCATATGCACTAACAAACTGATAACTCTTTTCATCAAAATAATTGAGTGGTAGTTCGATATTTGTATGTGGCAATGACACCTTTTCGTTTGTTTTTGGAAATGCACTTATATAACGATCTTGATAATCATTTATATAATGCCAATCATGATTTATATACGTTCTATGATTCGATTGATTCACTTCCTACACCTCTTTTAGCTTGCAGTTTTTCTACAACTTCTTGGTATTTTTCTTCATTTAAAATGTGTTTCTTATTAAAGATATAACGACTATATAGTAGTCCAAATAACGGTAATATAAACATCATCAAACTCATACCTAGCAAAGTAGAATCACTTTGCATCAATCTGGTGATTGTTCCATCAGGATTTTCAACTGGTTTCATAAAGTTGATGACTGCAAGTCCAACCCCAATAACTCCTGAAGATAATCCCATCGCAAGTTTTACAACAAACGTTTGTACGCTAAACGCAGTTGCTTCACTACGCTTCCCAATTTTTAACTCACCATATTCTACTGTATCACTCAGCAACACAGTTTGTAAAACCATAAAGATACCTTGTCCTAAGAATACCAATGCAGAAAAGACAAATAACAATGCGACATTCGATTCAATGATGAAAGCATTGATAAACAGCAAAACAAATCCAACAAACTGAATCAAAATTGCAATATTAAAGATTTTTTTACGTCTAAAGTATTTTGCCAACAATGCATAAAAGACTGACCCAGTTACTTGAAGAGCACCACCCGCAGCAATGAATAAGAAGAACAAATCTGGGTTCCCAATATTATATGTTATATAATAAATCGCCATTCCACTAGTGATATATAGAGTAAAGTTGATGATCAATACAACAATCATAACGACAAGCAATTGATCATTTTCTCTTAACAGTTGAAACATTTGTTTTAAGGTCCTTTTTTCACGTTCTTCAACCACGATTTGTTCCTTCACATTAAAGAACACAATCAGTTCTGAAACGACAAAAATCACCGCTACAATGATCGCAAAATACATCAATCCAACGATTTGGTTTTCAGGATTTTTTCCGCCACCAAGTATTTGTGCAAAGGTTAAATATCCACCTGCCACAATAAAGTAACCAATACTTGTAAACAATCTCGTTAAAACCGTGATACTTTCACGTTCTTTTTGATCATTGCTTAATGCAGGTATCATCGACCAAAAAGGAATATCCATTAGCGTATAGGTCATTCCCCACAATGTGTAAAACGTTGTCACATAGACCAACTGCATCAAAGATCCAGTTTGAAAATCAGGATTTAAAAATAAGACAACAAGGACAATCGCATTCGATATTGCGCCGGCCAAAATCCATGGTCGGAATTTTCCGTATTTTGTTCTCGTACGGTCAACTATGCTTCCCATAATCGGATCATTCACCGCATCCCATATACGCACCACCATCATCATAATTCCTAAAAAGGCTGCATTGATTAGTAATAAATCGTTGAAATAAAACAACATAATCGTACTCATCGCAAACATCATATCTTTTCCTAAACCACCAAATGCATACGAGAATTTTTCTTTGTTACTGAGGGCTACTTTCTTCATTGTTTTTCTCCTTTTTTATGATAAATATTCTTGATCCATAATCTTCAAGCAACATCACGTTATCGTTATACCCTGTACCCGTAAACATATGATGGAGTAACAATTCACTGTGTGCTAGTTGATGATTTGTTAAGTATTGTTCAAACTTATCTAACGCAAATAAATATCGATTGGCAATCACATTATGTAAAAAGTGATTGACTTTTAATTTAATTGGTAAAGCTTCATTAACCAAACTACCAAATGTTCGAATGTTAGTATATTGAGTTCTGGATGATATTTTATAATCTCCATCACTCAATCCTTTGATTGCTACCTTATCAAATGATGGATTTGGCATTGCGCGCTTTTGAAAAAACCCTAATAAAGCTTCTTCTTTGTTTGGAGATAAAGCGAGCCATACAGTATAATTACCTTCTCTAACAGTGCGAAGGCGTCTAAATTCACCATATTGTAATAACTTGCGATGTTCTTTATAAAAAGAAATTTGCTTTTGTATGACCTTTTCATCAAAGGGTGTCAAACTTCTTAAATCAAGTTCATATCCTAAGACACCAAACGCAGCCACATGAAACCTTGTTTCAAGTGGTGTATGACGCATCACTTGATGACTTCTCTCCCCACTAACATGATTTGATATAGTAGAAAGTGGGTAACACATACTTGTTCCTTCTTGAATCAACAATCGTTCAAACGCATCGGTGTTATCACTCGTCCAAGTTTGTGGCATATATCGAAGCATTCCTAAATCAAATCGATTGCCTCCACTACTGCAAGATTCAAATAAAATATGTGGGTATTTATCGGTTAAATATTCTAATATTTCATAAAGACCAAGTACATATAAATGATGGAATTTTCCTTGTGATTTCACATCTAATGCATGACTATATACATCACTAATATTACGATTCATATCCCATTTAACATAAGAAACTTCTGCTTGATCAATCACATCACTGATACTATTTTTTATATATTCTCTTACTTCATGGTTGGTTAAATCAAGCATCAGTTGATTTCTTCCCAAACTTGTCTCCTTGTGAGGTATTTTAATCGCCCAGTTTGGGTGAGCACGATAAAGTTCACTATCAACACTAACCATTTCTGGTTCAACCCAAATACCGAATGCCAAACCCAATTGACGAATTTTTCTTGAAAGATGTTGGATTCCTTTAGGAATTTTTTTCTTGTTTACATGCCAATCGCCAAGTGAAGAAAAATCATCATTTCTCTTCCCGAACCAACCATCATCTAAACAAAACAATTCAATCCCGAGTTTTTTTGCTTTCTTGGCGATGGCTAAGAGCTTTTTTTCATTAAAGTCAAAATACGTTGCTTCCCAATTATTGATAATAATTGGGCGATCTTTAAAACGGTGTTCTTTTGGAATAAGGTACTGATTGATAAAATCATGAAAATGACTACTTGCCTTATTGATACCTTCACCACTCATTGTCATGATGACTTCTGGTGTGAAAAAGGATGTTTCTTTGGCCAGTGGATAACGGAAGTCAAAACTATTGATTCCCATATTGATTCTTAATAAATCATGTGAACTTATCTCTACATTGATTTCAAAATTTCCACTATAGACAAGCGCAAAACCAAATACCTTACCATAATCTTCCGTTGCTTTTTGTTCTTTGATCATGATGAATGGATTATGGTCACTACTTGATACACCTTTTTTACTATCAATCTTAAGAATACCTTTGGTCAATAAATGATCACTGACATGGCGTTCTCTAATCCAAGCACCATCTAATTTTCTAAGCATAAAGGATCGATTCAACATATCCAAATTCATACTTAATGCCTTATCAATGATGATGTCTTCTTCCTGATGATTGATGATTTCTAATTGTCTAGTGATGATGTTCACATCTTCATACACTGAATAATATAAACAAAGATCCACTTTCGCTAAAGAATCTTCTAATGTAATCTTTAAAGTTTCATCCTTATCAGATAACGGCATATTTTTCACTGTATGGTTATGAACAATCTCGTGTGATTTATAGGTAAAATCTAATGTACGAGTTCCATCAGGAAGTTCAATATGCACTGTTGGTTCACGGTAGTCACCTTTCCCATAACTAGAAACTTCTAATAATTTATGATTCAACATATACCCCTTCGAATCCTTGTTGTAAGATGTAGCACTTCCAAGTTCAAACTCATAATCCATTTTTAAAGCATTGATGTCTTTTGGATGTTTGATTCTTTGTCCATAGTAAATATGTTCTAAGTGTTTATACTGATTGATCAACATAATATAGGATGTTTCTTTTGTTTCTAAATAAAATATATTTTGTTCTTCATCAAAATGAATCACACTATTCCTCCTCACTTAAGCACTTTCTCGTAGAACGAGTTCGGTTGGAATCATCTTTCTCACCGGAATTGTTCTTCCATTAAATTGTTCACATAAACTCATCAATGCTTGTTCTCCCATAAATTCTGTATACACTCTAATTGTCGTTAAACTAGGATACGTAAAGGCACTAGTCGCATCATCATTAAACCCGATTAACGCAATATCGCTTGGTACTTTTATGCCTTCTTCATGGATGGCTTTTAATGCCCCTAACGCTATGGAATCATTGGCACAGAAGTATGCTTTTGCATAGTTCTTATTTTTTAATACTTCTTTCATCATTGCGTAACCTGACTCACTATTAAATTCTTTAATATGGATATGGTTAGGATGATGCATATTTAATCTTTTTGTGTACTCTTCAAAATATCTAGCACGTCGTTCTCCTAATAAAATATCTTCACTAACGCGTTCTTTTCCACCTAAATATCCAACTTCTGTGTATCCTTTTAATGAAAAATAATCAACAACTTGTTTGATCGCATCTTTAAAATCAATCACAACACTATCATAAGATCGAATATCTGGCGAACTATCAACAAAAACAATTCGATTGGTGATCTGTAAAAAGAGCGCAACTTGCTCAGGTGTAAATTTCCCAACACAAATCAAACCATCAATCGGGCCAAGTTTCTTTAATTGATACTCTCCCTCTTCTTGGTAAAGGATTTTGGTATCCACTTTTGAGGTGCTCGCAAGATTCTCTATCCCTCTTCTAATTCCAACATAGTAAGGATCATCAAGCTCGCTTTTCACATCATACCAATGTATAATACCAATTCTTTTTTGATTGACATCAGGAATCGTTTTCCTGTTTCTTGGCGTTTGATAATTCATTTCTTGCGCTACTTCAATGATTTTTAAGCGCATCTCATCACTCACAGACAACGTATGATCATAATTGAGTACACGTGATACTGTTGTGATGGAAGTGCCTACTGCTTCAGCAATTTCTTTTAAGGTTGCCAAACCATCACCTACTTTCTTAGTAAAATTATACTATAATTTTACTATAATTTAAACTAATTTTTACTATCTTTTTTACATTAAAAAAAACAGGTATTTCTACCTGTTTAAACTTGCATGATAAGTCCACTATTTTGATTCACTTGTTCTCGATGTTTTCTTTTAAAAATATTCAGTTCATAACGCAACATGACAAAGCTAATTAATCCAGCCAATATATCTGCGATAGCAAACGTCATCCAAATACCTTCTAAGGCAAATAACTGCGTCATAACTAGGGCAATTGGTAAAAACAACCAAAACTGTCTTGATGTCGCAACAATCAATGCTCTTATTGGATATCCTAACGCTTGATACAAAGAACTCAACATAATTTGTAAGCCAAGTAATAAAAACCCATATGAGATGATTTTAAAGGATCGTGCACCATATGAGATAAAGAATGCTGTGTCATTTCCTTCTTCACTGAATGCGGTAAAGATTGACTCTGCAAATAACTGAATGAAGATAAATCCAAAAGCAAAATAAGCCATTATAAGGGTCGTCGCAAAAATAACAGAATCAGTCAGACGTTTATAATTCTTCGCTCCATAGCTAAATCCAGCAATGGGAGCCAATCCTTGTACTAATCCAAATCCTGGCATAAATATAAACGCCATGATTCGGTTAATGACTCCATAAATTGATGTATAAATAGCAGAATCTCCTGGAGAATAAAAACTAATTAAGTTTAAAATAACAATCGTTAAAACCGCCCCAATAGAATTTCTGACAAAAGTAGGAAGTCCAATACTTAAGATTTCTTTGGCTGTTTTTAAATGAATTTTTAGCCAATTTGTCACATCAATCTTCAATGAAGATTTCGGTGATAATGCGTTAAAGAGTGCATACATAAATGCGATAGACTGAGAGATCACCGTTGCCATTGCGGCTCCTTTTACACCAAGACCTAACCCAAAATCGAAAATAAA
>DFNN01000018.1 GCA_002376065.1 Caryophanales bacterium UBA3566 | reverse complement strand
TAAATTTAACCATAAAGAAAAGTGAAGAACATTTTGTTCTTCACTTTTTTCATGGAAAAATGATTAAACTGTTGACATCAACGCAGGATTATCAGACAACATCTGAATAAATATATCGACAATTTTTTTATCAAATTGCGTACCTTTGAATGTTTCTAATTCTTGCATAGCTTTTTCAACAGGTAATGCCTTTCGATATGGTCTATCAGATGTCATGGCTTCGTAAGCATCTGCGACTGATATAATACGTGCGAACAATGGAATATCCTTTCCTTTTAAACCGTCAGGATATCCAGATCCGTCCATTTTTTCATGATGGTAGAGTGCATGTTCTGCAAAATCAGAATATTCGTCTGCAGCACGTAAAATCTGATAACCATTTTTTGTATGGTCTTTGATGATTTCGTATTCTTCTTTGCTTAGTTTGTCTGGCTTAAATAAGATACTGTCAGGAATAGATATTTTTCCAATGTCATGGAATAGTCCTGATAATTTTAGTTCTTTTAAAGAGTCTTTGTTTAACCCCATTTTTTCACCAATCATATAACAAATATTGCTGACGCGTTCAGAATTGATGCGTTCAAGTTCGTGTTTTTCTGTAAGGGTTGTTAAGATTGCTTTGATGGTATGGTTTCTAGCACTTACTCCTTCAACCAATTTTAATTTATCCAATATGCTCATGAAAACTCCCTGTTCAATGAACCATGTATCATAACTGGTGAGATGAATTGAACACGATTTAGATTTAGAGTATAATATTTTTTTAACTAGAAATCATAGAAAAACAAGCAGTAATATGATATAATATATGTAGTTAATCATACTAAAATACGAGGTGATATAGATGCTTTTAGATGACCATAATCCGTCAATCTTCATAATCTATTTTCATCTCGTTTTCATTTGGGAATGTTCCTTCATAAATACTAAGGATTACATTCAAAGTCAAGGTGATTCTAATGGGTAAAGTGACAAGAGGATATGTATACAGAATCAGACCAAACACCTCGCAAAAGATTTTAATCAATAAAACATTTGGTTGTAACAGACTAATGTGGAATGAATTACTTAATGATATAAAAAACAAAGCGTATCGTACTCCTAAAGAAATCAAAACACAATATGATTTTATGTACGAATGTGATTCACAAAGTTTCACGACAACATGGAAACATTTAAATCAAGCAATTAAGCATAAAAAGAATAAAACACATCAGTTTCCAAAATTCAAATCAAAACACGATCATATTCAGTCTTATACAACACATGTGGTTAACAACAATATTCGATTAGAAGGTAAGTATATAAGATTACCGAAACTTGGGAAAATGCGTTTGGTTCAACATAGAGAATTACCAAGTGAATCTACAATCAAAGCTGTGACCATCAAAAGAGACGCTGGACATTACTATGTCATTCTTAGAATAGTTTATGAACAAACGAAAGAAAAAGCCTCTGATGTTCGACAAGTCATCGGACTAGATTATTCATTATCCCATCTATATGTTGATCACAACGGAAACAATCCAAATTATCCGAAATATTATCATAAGATGATGGATCATTTGGCGAAAGCCCAACGCATCTTGTCTAAAAAAGTCAAAGGCTCAAATCATTATCAAAAACAAAAACAAAAAGTACAAAAAATCCATAAAAAGATCTCTAATCAACGAAAAGACTTTTTACATAAAGTATCAAGAGAACTCGTAAATAAATATGATCTGATTTGTATTGAAGATTTAGACTTAAAAGAAATGACGAAAACCAAGCATTTCAGCAAGTCTATCTTTGATACGTCTTATCATATGTTTACTTTGTTCTTAGACTATAAAACAAAAGATGAGGGAAAATCCCTCATCAAAATAAATAGGTATTACCCATCCACAAAAACTTGTAGCAAGTGTGGAAATATTCAAGACATCCCTTTGTCACAAAGAACCTATATATGTGATTGTGGACATAAGATGGATAGAGACCAAAACGCTGCAATCAACATTGCAACAAGAGGTCTTATCAGTAACTTACAAACAGAGTACGGGACAGACTCGATAGCGTGGTAAATTTGCGAACAGTAGTTCGAACAACCCATGAAGCCCCCACTTCAAACTAGTTAAGTGGTGGGAGCAGGTTCACACATCATATCTTCGGCTTTTTTAAGAATCGATGGAATTTCTTCTTTTTGGTCTTGTTTGATGGTATACCCAATCGCAAGTGATAATGGGACGTTTTTTATTTTTACTATAGAATCATTATTAAACCTAATTCATTTCTAAATAAAAAAAGATCATTATCGAATAATATTTTTTACAGTCAGTCTTGGGAGTGTAACTCTATAGAACTATTATAGAATTGTTCTTGGAAGTAAATAGCATTTTTTATGTCTTTCACAGTATAGCTTTCATTTGAACTTGCCATCACAAGTTTATCTTCTATATCATTTTCCCGATGAACAATCGCGATGATTCTTCCAGTATAAGTATTTACTGGATATGTTACATCTAATAAATAAACATCAAGTTCTTCATCGTCAGGTGCGATTTCATTGGCGATAAAACCATAGTTGATTGGATAGATAATTTCTGGGTGTTTAGGATGAGCTGTCCCAATTGGACGATCGATCGTAATGGTGACTTCCTTTCCTAAGAAGTGAGACACTTGCGCTTTTCTGATGATTTTCTTAATCAGGGCTTCTTTCTTTTTTGTGTATTCATCTCGCTTGTTTGGATAGGATTTTGCGAGGTGTATTTTAAGCGACTCGTATTGTTTTGCGATTTCTTTGTGTTTGATTAAATAATTTCTAAAATATATGTGATTTTTAAATGCTTGACTTTGTTTTAATAAGATATGCAGATGAAATGTAGAAAGACCATCTTCATTTTTTTTGTTAAAATACATCCAAGCATCATTTCCTACTTCTTTGTTATAAACAAAGCCGGTAGACATTAAAGCATCAAAGTTGTTTTTGACTTCTTCAAAAGAGTCAACACCAACAAGTAGATCAATGATTGGTTTTGCTTTGATTGTAGGGATACTTGTACTACCAATGTGTTCAATCTTTGCCTTAGGAAAACAAGTCATTTTTAAATCCTTAATCATTGCTTGCGCTAATGGAATCCATAACTCGTTGTGTTCTTTTAGTTCAACCATTCCTTTTTTTAGACCAATCATCTACATCACCTATTTTCTATTCTTATATATTGTATCATAAATTGATTTCTTTTGGGGACTATGTTAGATTATTTCATGATATACTATTGATAAGGAGATGATTCAATTGATTAAACATATAAATGATTTAGAAACAAAATATATTACACATCCAAGTGCGCAAGATGCTTATATGAAAGTATTGGTTGGTGAGCATGAAGGATGGGATGATTATGTGATGCGTGTTGTCGAAGTGAAGAAGAATGGTTATACACCGAAACACGAACATCCATGGCCACATATCAATTTTATGATAGAAGGTGAAGGAGAAGTGTTGAATAATGGAGAGTATGTCCCTGTAAAAGCAGGATCATTTGCTTACATTGAAGCGAACACACTTCATCAATTTAGAAATACAGGTGAAGAGATTTTTAAGTTTATTTGTATAGTACCAAAAGAAGGACATCAATAGAAATAAATACATTGTCTTAAGAAAGAGGATATCATGGAAAAGATATTGAAACAAATTCATCAAATGGAAGATCTTTATGTAAGATTATTTTCTGAAGCAGAAGAAGATGAGGAAAAAATAATCTATGTTGATCGATTGATTGAGGATATGTATTCACATAATTTTCGCTATTATAAAAATGTTGATGTGATGAAAAAAGAATTACAAATCTTAGTAAAAGAATTGCAAGATGAATATCTTAGGGTCATATTCCCTGGAGAAGCTAAAAAAGAATACTATGAAGAGTTATCTCTAAAGCCAACCGTGAATGAATATGAAATATATTTGATAGAGTCAGAAAAGTATATTGATTTGCCAATCAATGAACGTGTTGCGGTATTAAAGGTGACGAATGACGAAATATTAAAGGATGCTGTAGAAGCGGATATTGAAGCAAATAAAAAAGCCATGGGGATTGAATTTGTTGCAAGAAGGATATTGAGAAAATCAATCTGTTATATGGATCAAAAGAAATCTATTGATTTTTATGTTGCTTATGATCAAGGGGTGCCTGTAGGAACAGTTGAATATGCTTATCATGAGAACATTGTAAAGATTGAAGATTTTGATGTA
>DFNN01000003.1:7500-9396 GCA_002376065.1 Caryophanales bacterium UBA3566 | reverse complement strand
CACCTATTGCGATTCAAGCGTATCAAGCATTAAAAGTCAAAGTAGTTAGTATTGATGTTTTAGTTACCATTGCAGTTATCGGAGCCTTTATAGTTAGAAACTACGAAGAATCAGCAATTGTTACATTTTTATTTCTATTTGGAGCTTATCTAGAACAAAGGACACTTAATAAAACACGTTCTGCAATTAAAGAATTAACTCAAATGGCACCAGAAAGTGCCTTAAAACAAGTGGAAAATGGTGAGTTTGAAGAAGTAGAAATAGATGAAGTTGATGTAGGAGATATTTTGCTTGTTAAAACGGGTGCAAAAATCCCAGTTGACGGTACAGTGTTAACAGGAGAAGGGCATATTAATGAAGCAAGTATTACAGGAGAAGCGGTTCCTGTAAGTAAAAAGAAAGATTCGGGGGTATATGCCGGAACAATTTTAGAAAATGGACTATTCAAATCACTGCTGATCGTGTAGGTGAGGATACTACTTTTGGTAAAATCATTGAGTTGGTTGAAGAAGCACAGGATTCAAAATCAGAAGCAGAACGTTTCATTGATAGATTTTCTAAATACTACACACCAGCTGTTTTAGTTCTCTCTTTTATTGTATGGATATTTTCAAGGGATATTGAACTTGCAATTACAATATTAGTTTTAGGATGTCCAGGAGCATTGGTAATCGGTGTACCGGTTTCAAACGTCGCGGGGATTGGCAATGGAGCACGTCATGGAGTCCTTCTAAAAGGTAGCGAGGTTATTAGTGACTTTAGCAGACTAGATACCATGGTATTTGACAAAACAGGTACATTAACAATAGGAAATCCTAAAGTAGCTGATAAAGAAATTTATGCAGATAATGTATATGAAGTATTAGGGTATCTAGCAAGTGTTGAAAAGGAATCAGATCATCCATTAGCAAAAGCAGTTGTAGAATATATTGGAGATATAAAATTATATACAGTTGAAAAAACAGATGTTGTAAAAGGTGGAGGAATTGTAGCTCATGTAGAAGGTCATAAAGTTGCAGTCGGTAATGTGGCACTAATGGAGCAAGAAAATATTCTTTTAAGTGAAAAAGCTCGTGCAGATATTGCCAGATTTGAGAAAAACGGAAATTCACTTGTTTTAACATCAGTTGATGGTGAATTAAAAGCATTGATGGGTATTCGTGATCAAATTCGCCCGGGTGTAAAAGATGATCTTAAAAAGTTGAAAAAACTTGGTGTTAAAAATCTAGTAGTTCTTTCTGGTGATAACCAAGGAACAGTTGATTTAGTAGCACGTGAACTAGGACTTACAGAAGCTCATGGACATATGTTGCCAGAAGATAAAGCAACATATATTAAAGAGTTACAAGAAAAAGGTCAAATCGTGGCATTTGTTGGAGATGGAGTAAATGATAGTCCTTCACTAGCTCTAGCACAAATTGGAATTGCTATGGGAAATGGAACAGATGTAGCAATCGAAACTTCAGATGTTGTTTTAATGAATTCAGATTTCAGCCGCTTGCCATATGCATTAGGTTTAACAAAAGCAACCGCTAATAACATGCTTCAAAATATTATTATTGCAGTAGGGGTTGTATTAGTCCTTCTTGCCAGCGTATTCTTTAGTGAATGGATGAACATGTCAATCGGTATGTTAGTACATGAAGCAAGTATATTAGTAGTGATTTTAAATGGTATGAGACTTCTTCGCTATAAATTAAGAAAATAAAAATAAATAAAATTCTTGATGTAAATCAATTTATTATAGATAATAATAGTATATAATACAATTAACATAAACTAAAGGAGAGATGAAAAATGCAAAAAGCAACAATTCAATTAGAAACATTAACATGTCCATCATGTATGCAAAAAATAGAAAATGGAGTTAAATCATTAGATGGAGTAGACAAAAAA
>DFNN01000096.1 GCA_002376065.1 Caryophanales bacterium UBA3566 | reverse complement strand
ATTAAGAAACAGTATGGTGTTTCTGGGACACTTGGATTGAAAGGAAAGGGTTCAGAAAAAACGTTTGAACTTGGGCTTGAAGAAAAACTTCAGTTTGAAGCGAGTGCGACGAGTACAACGGTGATTGATGAATCGGTCGAAATAAAAGTAATGATTGATCCAGGAACACAAGTGATTGTTCAAGTACATGGTGAAGGAAAAGTATCTAATGGTGTTGCGCGATATTATCGTTTTTTTAAAGAAGTAAAAAAAGGTGGTTGGGAAGTTTTTGTCGTGACGACAGAATACTTTAGTTTGGTGAAAGAGCGTTTATGATCAAACGATTGATGATGTTATTTGTGTTGGTTGCGAGTGTGATGGTGATTTTGCTGATGCTGATTAAACCAAGAGAAGAATTTTATGTATTGTATAAGAGTAAAAGTTACTCGATGATGAAAAGTAGTAACAATGAATCTTTTCAAATCGATATGCTTGCGTCGATGAAAGAATCGTTTTATATGGATGAAGAGTTTATTGTACGAGGTGTGATTCGCAATCAAAAAACTGATGAACAAGTGTCGATTGAGGTCAATGATATTCACATCGATGATCATCCAGTTCAACTGGATAGACTGTATTATCCTGTCGTGTTTGATGTGCGTTTGTCATTTGCGATGGATTCTTTTGAGATTACATATGATGAAGCGGTGTTGGAACTTGTTTTTGAAAATCAAGAAATGCTCTCGATTGAAATGGGAGAGTTTTATTATCTCGAGGATCAATCGTCTTCATACATCAATGTCTTAGAGATGATTGCGACGCATGAGGTTTATCATGGATTAACAGTGAGTGGTTTGTATTTAGAACTTGCACATAATTTACCTGGAGAAATCATCATTAGAGAGATTGCTTTAGGAAGTAGTGTTGCAAGCATCAATCCTTTTTATACCAAAGAAATGCATACGTCTGTTTCTTATGATGATCAACTAAAGGATATATTGTATCCCGTGAACTATGATCATGTAAAAATCCAAGAGGGTGAATTGAATATTCACATAAGAAGAAGCCAAACAATAGCCCATTACTTTCCCTTCACATATCTAAGAGAAGATTTATTGATGCACCGGTTTTATCTGAAAATCATTTACTTGTTTGAAGGAGAAATAAGGGAAGAAGTAATTGATGATTTTCCCTATATTCGACAAAATATGTTGGCGCATAGTGAGGAGGAATATGATGTTTACTATCCAAGAATGCAAAGTGAATTCATTCGTGAAACGATACAAGAATCATGAAGTTGTGCTTAATGGGTTGACTTTTGATCAACAGATTACGATCATCAAAGGTGAAAACGGTAGTGGAAAATCAACCCTTTTAAAGGCGATGGCTGAGTTGATTCGGTATGACGGAGATATTGTGATGAATAAAAGTGTTTCTTATATGCATGAACATACGACATTACCAAGTGATATTACTTTACAGGTGTTTTTTGATGGACTTTTAGGGCTTCAAAAAAAGCAAAACAAAGAGAAAATAGTTGAGTTATGCACATTGTTTCAATTACTTGATAAGTTAGAAGAACCAATCAATGCATTATCAAAAGGGATGAAAACAAAAGTGAATTTGATTCAATGTTTGTTGGAAGAAAAAGCAATCTATTTACTTGATGAACCGTTTAATGGTTTAGATGAACAAAGTGTGTATGAGTTGACGAATTATATGAAACAACATCAAAATAAGATGTTTATCATTACTTCACATATCTTTTTTGATACTTCGATGATTGAGTGTGGTGTGGTGTATTTATGATTCGATTAACCAGGCTACATATCAATTATTTGTTGTCAGAAAAAGTGTTTTTGTTCACAATCTTTTTGATTGGTCTTTCGAGTATTTTTTTATTATATAGCGCAAACGTTGGAGTTTCAGAAAGCACGATGATGTTTTATCAAGAATATTACACGAAACAGTTGATGATTGAAATGCTCAACTTTGGGAAAATATTGGTGATTGTGTATTTGTTGTTTATGATGATCATGGGGTATGTGATTCATCAATATGATGTCATGATTTTAAATCGTGTTGGTATTATAAAGTTAAAGTGCTCAAAGATGTTGGCGATGTGGTTTTTTGTGTTGTATTTGATCACTATATACTTTATGATTTTTGTTATTATTGGTGTATATATTACACCCTTTATGGTGATCAGTAACCAGTATTTTGTCATCTATGGTGAATTCTTGTTTTTTGGATTTTTTTATACAATGGTGTTTGTTTATCTTTATGAGATAAGCAAGCATCTTTTAGGATTGATTGCGGGATTTATGTTTTACTTAATCGTGTTTATCGGTTCAGTTGATGACATTCAAAAAGAAGATGTTAGTAAAGGAATGCAATATCTATACCGAATATTACTTGACCTTGGGTATTATCAGGGGGAGGGTGTTGGCTTTTATTATGATAAAATATATTATCTAGCGCTTATTTTAGGGTCTGGCTTGATTGTTTACTTCTTACGTAAAAATGCTGACCTCATAAATTATGAAGATTTGTCAAACAT
>DFNN01000020.1 GCA_002376065.1 Caryophanales bacterium UBA3566 | reverse complement strand
ATCAGATTGATACAAAGATTACTGCATTAAATTTAGGAACTGCATCAACAAAGAATACAGGGACTGGTAGTGGAAACATTCCAATTCTAAATTCAAGTGGTAAGTTAGCGGATAGTGTTGTACCTAAGATTGCGATGACAAATACATATGTTGTTGCAAGTCAAACAGCTATGCTTGCTTTATCCAACGCACAGGAGGGTGACGTTGCCGTTAGAACCGACTTAAATAAGTCTTTTATCCTAAAGGCATCACCTTATTCAACGCTTGCTAACTGGCAAGAACTTTTAACACCAACTGACGCAGTAACGAGTGTTAATGGTTCAACTGGTGCAGTAACTATTTCACTTGCTGGACTTGGTGGTGTTGCATTAACTACATACAATACTCACGTCGCATCTAACCTTCATTTAACATCTGACCAAAGAACAATACTTAATAATGTAAAAGATGTTCAGATTTTTGATACCGATGGTATTAGTCTGGCATCATCATCAACAGACTATGCAAATTCAGTAATTGTTGATGGATTAATATATTACCCAATTGTCGACTCAAACTATACACCGACTAGAATTACATATAAGTTGGGTATTGATGAAACCAAAGTTCTTCAACCATCCTCAATTATTGATGGTGGTACATATTAATGGCTATTATCAGAGTCAAACGTGGTACTACAACTCCAACAACATCTAACCTATCATACTTAGGTGAGCTTGCATTTGACTATTCAAACGAGACATTATACGCAAGAGGAATATCATCTGTAGTAAAAATAGGTGGTGCTTTAGAACAAGTATATTTTTATCAAGGATACTCCTATTATCACAGTTTGACATATCCATTTGATCTGGATTACATTTATAAAGTTCATGTAATTGCATCAACTCAAGGAACTTCAACAGACTCATCTGATACGTATATTTACTATCGAACATCTAGTAACTCAAGTTTATATGGGGCATATATCAATCATCACTTAAATACCGAAGATACTGTTCATGATAAAAGATCTAGTACAAATACAACAGCGAAATACATCGAGGATAGTTATGCAACCGGACCGACAATTACGAGTGGTATTACGAAAGTTATTGATTTTGAAATTTCACCAACTTTTAAAGCGAACTATGTAGATACACAAGTCTGGGTAGCATATGGAAAAAGTATGACGACACTTTCAGGACAAGGTAATGGATCTATTAAGATGGTTGATTTTGTTCATACTGCTTATGGAGACTTAGGCGCTTTGTATATCAATCCAGGTATGTCTGTTGGCTCACCTGATAGTATTTCAGTAACAATTTATAGAATGAAAAGAAAGTAGGAGTCATTATGGCAATTATTAAAGAACTAAAAACGAAGTTTGGAGTTGGTGCATCATATCACCGAATCACTGCATTCAACATCAGTTACTCCAATAAGAAAATCACCATTTGCGTAGCCTCATACTTAACAAAAGAAGCACGAGCGGGTAAGAGTGAGCCAATAGAAGAAGTTGATATATCAATACCAATCGCTGATTTTAAGTTATTTTTAGGAGTGAATCCGATTGAAGCAGGATATGGTTGGCTCAAACAAAATGTCATTGGATTTGAAGATGCGGTCGATGATTATGATGTCGTTGAACCACCTCTTCCAGAAATACCAGAGGAGGTTGAACCTAATGAATGAGTTATATCGAATAGTTGAAGGAGTGTTTCCAAATACAGAGATACTCCTTATTTATTATGGTGGATCAATAGCATATGGGATCAACAGTGACTCAAGTGATAAAGATGTCACAGTAGTCTTAGATGGATTTAATGGTACCCTTCATCTATATATTGGTACGATAGATTTTTTCATATTTTCAAAAGAAGAATTTATTAAAAGGCAAACATTCGATGAGACAGTGATTCCGTACTACAAGCAAGCTGCCGATACATTGATAGTATTAGATAAATATGAACACTATATTCAAGCCTCGTTTGAAAAGGAAGTAGATGATTTGCTATCTCAAGTTGATGAAGTGTTTATACTCAATCACCTATCGTCATTTTTAGATTATACAAGAAGCAGATTTGAAGTAAATCCATCATTTAAAACGCATTATCATGTGTTTAGGATTAGAGGTATGGTTGAACATTATGAAAAAACCGGAAAATATGAACTTGTTGTTGAAGAACCGTGGTATACAAAAATGATGGATTTTAAAAATAACTGGGATAACGAAATCGCACAAAACTATGTAGAGGAGATTAAAGATCAACTGGACTACTTAGAAAATTACCGAAATGAGATGATGCAAAGTGGACTGGGATAACCTTTTAAACCTATTCAGAATGGAAAATTTAATATACTGGGTTGTTACGATGGTAGTTGTTATCCTTACCACAATAAAGCAATTCAACAGACAAGAGAAGAACAACAAGTCAAAGAACGATGAAATAATGGAAAACTTACAAAAAATCGATAAACAAAATGTGAAGATGATCAACCTTCTGGAAATGCATTCAAAGGACATTAAATCGTTAAAGAAGGATGTAAATGTACTTGAACATCGAGTAACTAGATTAGAGGATTCACAAGTTAATATTTATCGACATATAGGAGGAAAAGAAAATGACAACACTTGAGATAATTTTACTCATAACATCACTAGGTCTTCTTGCACTTCATGTAACGTCAAAATTAGGAAAAGACCAATCTTTGGATGAGGTAATCCAAGAAGTAAAAGATGATTTGAAGAATACTGCAGAAAACGTATATGATCTTGTCAGCAAGGCAACTAATGTAGTGTTTGATGAGAGTGTTCAAAAAACAATTAAAGAGTTCATTATGATTGTGGAAGAGAAGAATCAGATCGCCAAACAAAAAGGTGAAGCTTTCCTTGCAGGTGATGAGAAGAAACTTGCCGTTATATCGCGTTTTAGTGAGTGGGTAAGTAATGTTACTGGCTCAACTGAAAAGGCTGTAGAGTTTGTAGAAACGAATCAGTCTAGAATTGAATCAATTATCGATGACTACATCTCTTTCAGCAACAAAATGCAAGGTAAAGAAACCTTATCTGAAGCCGAGAAAATCATTGCTGAAAAGCTCAATAAGAAAGCATAATAATACTTGCTATAATGTCTTTGTTTAGGTAATATGTGACATAACCAAATCAAGGAGGAAAAGAATGTTAAATCAAGTAATTTTAGTTGGACGAGTAAAGAAACTCGATAAGTTAGCAGGTATTGTTTCAATTGATATCAAAAGACCGAATGAAAAGGACTCAGATTTGATTCCTGTCAACCTAAGTGAAGGTATTATGGACAATGTCATGGAGTACTTATCGGAAAACTCAACGATAGGAGTTAAGGCATCACTTCATATTGATGACAACATCTTAAGGATTGTTGGAGAAAAAGTAACATTCATTAACGCAAAAGAATAAATAGAGATTTAGAAACTGGCCGTACTGGTAAAAAGGTACGGCTTTTTTATTTGCACTTTTTTCCATATTTATTAGCAAATCGTGTCATACCTCGCCATTTAACTGTTGAAGGAGGTATCACACATGAATTTTATGATAAGAAAAACAGATATTGATAAGATTTTTATAACAGACCCGAACTTTTACACGAATTCTGCGGACTATGATTTAGGAGGTAGTTCGTATGAATAATGACACACTAATTAAAGAGTTAAGAGACAAAGGATATGGTTACAAAAGGATTGCAAATGAGCTTAATCTAAAAGTTGATGCTGTTCGTTATGCATGTTTGAGAATGGAAGAAGAAAGCCTTGTTGGTTATTGCAAAAACTGTGGTCTTGAGATGAAGTCAGTAAAAGGGAAAAAGAAAAAGATATTCTGTTCAGACAAATGCAGATGGCAATGGTGGAATGAGCAAAGAAAAGGATCAAGTCACAATGAATCGATCTAATTTAGAGATGTATTACTTATCTATTGCACCCATTAAATCAATGTTAGAGGAGGGTATATTAAGTAAATTTGAATACCTTAAAGCAGAAACGTTTATAGCAGATAAATATTGTATCAATAAAGGTAACATTTATCGGCTTAATAACTTGACTAAACCCCCTAAAAGAGTGATGTATAGTGTAACAAAAGAGGAGGTAAAAGATGAAGGAAAAGAAGATAACCAAAATCGAAGCATTATCCAAATTACCAAA
>DFNN01000032.1 GCA_002376065.1 Caryophanales bacterium UBA3566 | reverse complement strand
AGTCCTAAAATTCCTTTGAAGAATTCTTGATAAAATTTAGGAGTGTAAGGATATCCACAGTAAGGATCTTTGATATAAGCATCGACAATTTTATCATCATGTGTTAGCCAGTCAAAAGGTGTTCTTGGATTATCGTAATGTTTTTGTAATGGTGATCCTACTAGATTGAAGATAAATGGTGATCTTGCTCCTTCGCGTTTAAAAAATGACACGAATCTAGCAAGCATAATTGGAATGAAACTCATTGCTTTAGAGTAAGGTGGAAGTGTTCCCATAATAATAGCTTTATCAGCAACGTTTTTATAGTCGATTAAGAAGCGTCTTAATATGATGCTTCCCATAGAATGACCTAAAATAATATAAGGTAAATTTGGATGTTGTACTTTTGTTTCATCCGCGACAAGTGAGGCATCGTTAAGGACCTTATCCCAGTTATCTCCACGTAAGAAAATTCCTTGCATATCTTTTTTGGGAATACTTTCTCCGTGTTTTCTGTGGTCATGAGCAATGACAACATATCCTTGATTTACCATAAACTCCATAAAAGGAATATATCTTTTTTTATGTTCGCCCATTCCGTGAAAAATGTGTAGTATAGCTTTTGGAGCAGATGTTGGTACATATTTAATGACTGATAATTTTGTCCCATCAGGGGTTAAAATATGTTGATGATCACTTGTCATAGTGAATCCTCCTTCAAATTATTATTCTCTTATCTATAGTATACTTTAAAAAAAAGAAAACACAAAATATCTTTACATATTTTGTGTTTTCTTTTTGATACAATATATATCCTTAAAAAAGGAGGAAAGATTGTGTTTATGACTTTCAAAAAGATTGGTGAAAGTCGTTATTGGTTCTTAATACTTTTTTGATTAATCAATTCTTCAACGAAGAAAGTAGCAACATCTTCAGCGAATTTTTTTGGTCCAAATCCTGCGTCAAAGCCTAGTTCTTTAGCCAAACTACCAGTAATACGAGCGCCACCAATGATGACAAGGAAATCTTTACGCATTTGTTCTGCTTCTAAGAGTTCGATTAAGTGAATAAGATTTTTAATGTGTACATCTTTTTGAGTGACGGTTTGGCTTATGAGTAACACATCTGCATTTTTATCTTTGGCGAACTGGACTAAATCTTCATTTTCTACTTGACTACCTAAGTTGTAAGTATCGATGCCTTTATATCTTTCTAAGCCATAATGACCAGCAAAACCTTTCATATTCATAATAGCGTCAATTCCAACTGTATGTGCATCGGTACCAGTAGATGCGCCTACTACGACAATTGGTTTGTCGAAATGTAATTTGATTTTCTCTTCTATCTCATCTTTTGACAAAGTGTGTTTAACAGCTTCTTCTACATGGATATCATCATAATTCACGCCGTTTGTTAAAGTACCATAGGCAATATACATTGTGAATTCTTCTTCTAGCGTAATTGAATCGGCAATCATCACATTTTCTAAGGTCATGTTTTGTGCTGTTTTTAACGCTGCTTGATAGCCTTTCTCATCGTTTTTAACAGGTAAAGTAAATGACAACTGCACTTTACCGTCGTTCATGGTGTCTCCATAAGGAAGAATATTTTTGTTGTTTTTGTTTGTGTCTTTGATTTTGTTGTCTAGATTATAACCCATTTTAGTTAACCTCCTTTAAGGAGTCTAACATATCATCAATGATAGGATTTGCATATGATGGGTCTTTTTGATAAACCCCAAGACGTCCTTTTCCACCATCTTTTGTGCGTTTGATTCCGGCAAACACACCTTTTGAAAGGGAATCGAAAAGACCGTCTTTGTTGATATCTTTGATGAGTTTGTGAGCATCATGTAATACATTTTGTGCTCTTGATTGTATTTTACCATCTTTTTTAAAGGTGATTTCATCACCAAAATGTTTCATTGTTTGATTGATCATTTTCGCATTTTCAATCGCTAAGTAACGATCACTCATAAACGGTGTATGAACAGCTTCTGTAAGCATACCAAGTAAATGGATAGATTGGTTTGTCGTACTTGTGATGATGTTGAATAAAGTGTTTTGAGCATAACCTTTAAAAATATCTCCTGTCATGTGTTTGGTTGGAGGCATATATTTTAAAGGTGCTTCTGGGAATATTTCTCTAGCCATTAGTGCTTGTGCATATTCATATAAGAAACCATCTTCAATTGTTGGGTCGATTTCAAAAGCATGACCAAGCCCCATTAGATGAGGTGGCATTTTTGCACGCAAAGCAAATTGTTCATTGATGAATTGGCTTGCGAGAACTGTATGTGCTTCTTGAAGAGCATCACTTGTCGTAAGGTAGTTATCTTCTCCTGTATTGATGGTGATTGATGCATAAGCGCTTATGACTCGTGAAAAATATTGATCAATGAATGTTCTTTCCATATTAATGTCTCGGAATAAGATACCATATAGGGAGTCATTTAACATCATATCTAGTCGCTCTATTGCGCCCATTGCGGCGATTTCAGGCATGCATAACCCACTGGCATAATTCACCAAATGAATATATCTTTGTTCTTGGATAGAAACTTCATCTAATGCTTTACGCATGATACGGAAATTTTCTTGGGTTGCGTATGTCCCTCCAAACCCTTCGGTCGTAGGACCATAAGGAACATAGTCTAATAAACTTTGCCCTGTTGTTCGAATAACTGCAATTACATCAGCACCTTGTTTCGCAGCTGCCTTTGCTTGGGTAACATCTTCGTAGATGTTTCCTGTTGCGACAATCACATACAACATTGGACGATCTAGTTTGTGCATTTGTTTAAATTTATCTCTAGTGGCTCTTTGAGCAACAATTGCTTTCATTTGTTTTTCATAGTACGGGAATAACTGTTTTTTTACTTCTTCTTTTGATAAAGGTTCAATTGTTTGGGGTGGTAATGTTTCTTTTGTTATTTTGGCAACAATATCATCCAAAGTAGTGTTGTGTTTTTTGATATAATACGCAAGCATTTGTGCAATTCCAATCGATGGATCATGATGATGTTTTAGAAAATCAACAACAAGATTAGGAATGGGAATGTCAAATTCATTGATACCATCTACTCCAAGTAATCTTACAATTGTCCGTTCAACACTATCAGTAGTGTGTTTATCAATAAATGCTTGGGTATGATCTGCGACTATTTTTGCTTCTTGTCTAGCTTGATTGATTTTATCTTGTGATAGTCCGAGTTTACTCATAAATGAAACTCCTTTCTTTTGATGTCGATGATTTTTATGTTCGGTAATGCATCTTTCATTGCTTCTTCAAATACGATTGGATCAAATCCTTCAAAATAAGGACTTGTAGGATTGATTGTTAGGAGAAGAAGAGGCACTTTATTGATTGTTTTTACCGTATGTCCAAGTAGATGAACTTTTTGAAATAATGACAAGTCTGCATTGATCATCGTGAAATCATTGATGATGATTTCAAGGGGTGGAATGCTTTTTTTACTAGCAATCAATTGATCAATCAAACGATTGGTGATTGCGCCTTTAATTCTTAATTCTACAGCAAACTTCGCTTGTGATAGTAAAGATGAAGGATTTGACAAAAAATCACCTTTATCAAGAATAATCTCATGATTTTTTAGGAGTAAATGTGTTTGATTAATATAATCGATGTCTTTTTTTGGTAAATGCATCGTATCAATCAGAGATTTGGTTTCTTGGATGACTTTTTGCATATTTTGATGTAGTGCAGCTCCGCTTGAAAGAATCATGGCATCTGCCAATTGTGAGGCAGCACTACTTTTACGAAATAAGGCTCCATCAATCAGTAAGTAGTCTAATTTGTATGTTGCTAATTTGTTTTTTAATATTTTTAGATCTTCTAATGAAGAAGGACCAGCAATCAACACATCCGCATCTTCTTGTAATTTAATTATTGTGATTTTCCCTAGGGGAGTGTTGATGGGTAATTCTTCGATTAACTCATAAGGAGAATTGATGACTGTTAATGTGTCCTTTGCGGTTGCGATGAGCATATCTTTATAGGCATGAATACTTGGCTTTTCTAAATTTGTGAGTTGATCGATTTTTTCACCGTCTAGACCAATAGAAGTGATGGCAATTTTTTGATCTTTTGTATAGGTTAATAAAGCATTTAACGCAGTTGTTTTACCAGCGTTTTTGGCTGTTCCAATAATGGCGATTGTATGATACTTGCTTAGGTTACTCATTGTGACGTCTTTTACGGGCAAGGTTTAGGTCTGTTAAATTGCTTGAATAACCGATCTCAGGATTCACAATACCATTTCGTGCATCAACACAACTTTCGCAGTTACATGTGTTGTCATAATTTGTTGGTCCGTGGTAAGTGTATATATTCCCTTCGTAGTTTCTTAAGATGATTTTTCCAGGTGCTTCTGATATGACATAGTTTGGCATCACGGGAATTTTCCCACCACCACCTGGTGCATCTACGACAAAGGTTGGTACTGCGAGTCCACTGATGTGACCACGCATCCCTTCAATGATTTCAATTCCTTTACTCACAGGCGTACGAAAGTGTTCAATTCCTTTTGATAAATCACATTGATAAATATAGTAAGGACGAACACGTAAAGCGATTAAACGCTTGACCAATTTCTTCATGACATTCACGCAATCATTTACGCCTCTTAGTAAGACAGATTGGTTTCCTAAAGGAATTCCAGCATCTGCGAGTTTACGAAGTGCTTCTGCACTTTCTGGAGTCAGTTCTTTTGGATGATTGAAGTGTGTATTTAGCCATACTGGATGATATTTTTTTAACATATTGACAAAATCATTGGTGATGCGTTGTGGCATCACAACTGGCGTTCTTGACCCAAGACGGATGATTCCGACGTGTTCAATCTTTCTGAGTTCACTAATGATGTATTCAAGTCGTGCATCACTAACAAGTAATGCATCTCCACCACTGAGTAATACATCATTGATTTGAGGATGTGTACGGATATAATCAAGCGCAAGTTCTACGTTATCTGTTTTAAGTCCTTTATCAGTTTGTCCTGCGAAACGTCTTCTTGTACAATGACGGCAGTACATACTGCACATATCAGTGATTAAGAAAAGTACTCGATCAGGATAGCGATGGGTTAGACCTGGTACTACTGAGTCATGGTCTTCATGAAGAGGATCATCTTCATCGTGAGCACCTATAAACATTTCTTGAATGGAAGGAATTGCTTGTTTGCGTACGGGATCCTCAGGGTCATCAGGGTTGATTAAAGTGAAATAATAAGGTGTAACCGCCATACGAAAAGTAGAAAGAACTTGTGATATTTGTTCCTCTTCTTCATTGGTAAACAACATATACTTGCGTAAGTCGTCAACTGTCTTTATTCTGTGCTGTACTTGCCAGTGCCAATCATTCCACTGTTCGTCAGTGACGTTTTTAAAGTATGTGTGTCTTCGTTCTAAGTGATTGGTGTATAATTTTACGGCCATCATAACCCTCCTAGAGATATTTTTCTTCGTAAAGTTTACGGATTTTTGTATCGTTTCTTAAAATATTAAGTGTAAAATCTGCATGATCTTTTGTATATCCATTCCCAATCAACATTGTCACGTCACTTCCAACACCTTCTGCGCCTAAAGCAGCTTTTGTGAATGACGTAGCCATGCTGAAGAAGTAGACAGTTCCTGTGTTCTTCGCGGATAATATTGAAGCCATTTCAGTGTTTTCAACATTGACAACATTGATGACAACATCTGCGAGTTGTGGTAATACTTCTTTGACTTTGTTGTAGACATCAATTGCGTTTGTTGCATCTGCTAAAATGATGTCATCACAGAGGTCTAATTGTTTGAGTAAATCAATTTGAGAAGGTTCATTAACTACGCCAATAATGCGTCCATTTTTTGCGTTTTGTTTTGCTTGATAGCAACAAAGAATCCCGCTTTTACCAGCTGCGCC
>DFNN01000086.1 GCA_002376065.1 Caryophanales bacterium UBA3566 | reverse complement strand
AGCATTGGATTATATGTGAAGTCGATTCATCAAAAAGGAACTGGGACAATCAAAATTCATTCACAACGCTACGGAACAAAAGAAGTTCAGTTAGAGGTAAAATAAAAAAATCCAAGCATATTTGCTTGGATTTTTGTTAAGCTCTTTTTAATAGTTTGTTTGCCAATCCTAAATAATCAAGTCCAATTTCTTCTTCTGCAGAGAAAATAGAAAGATGATTTTTCGGCTGCCCGATTGGAATAGACGCTAATAAATCTGTTTTCAACTTCGTAGCGACAATTTCTCCGCCACCTTCACCAAAGATGTTGATTTGTTCATCATTATGAATGAAGTGGCTCATATTCTCTACAACACCAATCAATTTATGTTTCAATTGCTCAGCAGCGAAACCTGCTTTCACAGCAATATGTGATGCACTTGGATGTGGTGTTGTTACAATCAACATTTCACATTGTGGAATCAATCCTTGAATATCCATCGCAACGTCTCCTGTACCTGGTGGTAAGTCAACTAAGATATACTCAATGTCTTTACTCCATAATACATCATAAAAGAAATGGTTCAACATTTTTCCAAGCATAGGACCACGCCACATTAATGGCTTATCTGGTTGTAAAAAGAACTCAGTAGATATCAATTCAATGCCATCTTTATTGAATGGAATAATCTTTTCATCTTTTGTTACATTTGGCATTTTAACATCCATATCAAGGATTGTTGGAATACTACTTCCATAGATATCCGCATCAATAATACCGACTTTTTTACCCAATGTTTTGAAAGCATAAGCCAAATTCGCAGTCACAGTAGATTTTCCTACGCCACCTTTACCACTTGCGATACCGATATACTTGACTTTACGTTCTTTTGATAAGATACTATCACTTTTCTTAAGCAACTCAAATTCTGCTTTTAAGCCCGTAAAACCTAGATCTAATTTGATCAGTTTTGCAAGTGCACGTGTCATATATTTCTTGTACTCATCCTCGACTTTTTCAAGTCCGATGATGAGTGTGACAATGTTTGCTTCTTCATCAATCTCAATGTGTTTGACGCCACCAGTTTCTTTTAATGTTTTTTCATTTGATGGGTCTTTTAATTCTTCGATTCTTGCTTTTACTTCTTCTGTTGTATACATTTTATCACCCGTATTAATTATAGTAAATTAGTGAAATAAATCAATTGATATGCAAAATTAAAGGAGGGGCAAATTCTTCTTTAAATAGATTGCTTTTGGTATGCATACCAATGATTTTAGAAATGCGTAAATCAATGTCTAAAATTTCTGAATGCTCTTTCTTTATATTGGTGATGAGTTCGGTGTTGATATCATGTTTGATGTTGCTTAAATAAGACTGTCCAACTTCATTCATCCCAAGAATACGTATGTACGGTATAGCAGTTAGTTCTAAATGTTGCTTTTTAATGCCAAACAAAAGATGCATAAATAAACGGTTGAGCCTAGCGTGCGTGTATCTTCTAGAAATGACTCGTTTGACAAAATCATCATAATCAATTGCTTCTAAAGCTTCATCTATTAAACGGTGCTCAATGCCTTCATCCATTCCGTAAATGCTGTGTAACTCATCAGCATCGGAACTTAGTATTTTATATTTAATGTATGGGAAAAAGTCCTTGTAATTTATAATCGCACGATTCTGTAAGTTTTTTTCAACATACAATGGAACATATTTTGAAATTCCTTCATTTTGATGAATCAATGAACGAACTGCACTAGCACTTTGGATATGTGTATCGGCTAAGATATCATCGTAATAGCCTGAGGCAATACGTTTAATTGTATGCAAGTTGATTTTACTATTGATACTTTGGACTGCTCTAACATATTGGATTCCTAAAATATTATTTGGTAAATCATAACTATCATGTTGGTGTACTTCTTGCATCGCTTTATGACTAGATGTAGGAAAACTGTTTCCTTTACTTAAATGAAGTTTTAACTGTTCATGATAGGCATCAGAATCCAGCGTAGCCGCGATTCCTTTTAATGATTCAATGTCTCCATCCTCACTCCCAAAACAAATATCAGTGACACCTAAGTGATGTAAAATAGACACACTCGCTTTGGCAAAAATATCGGCATTTTGTAAAGTATAAATACTTGGCAACTCAATAACCAAATCTACTCCTGCTTCAAGTGCCATTTTGGCTCTCGTGAATTTATCCGTAATGGCAATTTCCCCACGTTGAACAACATTGCCAGACATAACAGCAATTAAGCAATCAGGTTTTAAACGTTTTTTCGTTTCTTCAATATGATACAGATGTCCATAATGTAAAGGGTTATATTCAACAATTAATCCAACTATTTTCATTTTTATCACCAACTTCATTATACCTTATAATTGACTTTTTTCCATATCTTACTTATAATTACTATACTTGGAGGTGGAAAAAATGAAATGGACGATTTATGAATTGATTAAGCAAGAAAAAATTGATAATAACATTGACGTAACACTAGATTTTAGTGAATACATTGAGGGCACTGATATTTATCGAATTTCACCTGTAAAAGTTTCTGGAGATTTTGAAATCTATGATGCAGAAGAGTTTGTCTTTTATTTAGACATCAAATGTACACTTTATTTACCAGACGCAAGAACCTTAGAAGAAATACCTTTTGAGATTGATTTATCGGTAGAAGAAGGGTTTTCAACCTTTGAAGATGAAGAAAATCACAAAATAGAAGGGATTACTATTGACTTATTGCCGATAATATGGTCTAATATTATATTGGAAAAGCCTATTAGGGTCGTCAAGGATGAAACGGAAGATTTCGATCTTGGAAATACCGAAGTTGAAGACGACGACATTAATCCTGCTTTTGCAAATCTCAAGAACAACAAGAAATAGGAGTTGACTTAAATGGCTGTACCATTTAGACGTACTTCGAAAACTCAAAAACGTAAACGCCGTACACATTTTAAATTGAATGTACCTGGAATGGTTGTTTGTCCAAATTGTGGAGAAATGAAACTTGCTCACAGAGTATGTAAAGAATGTGGAAGCTACAACGGAAGAACAGTGATCGAAGAAAAAGTAGCAGTAGAAGAATAAGCTACTTGCAAGAAAGAAAACGCTGATAATCAGCGTTTTTCTTTTGTCCAAATAAGAAACTATGATACAATAAAGACGGTGATAATAATGAGTGAACATGTGAGTGTTTTATTGAATGAAGCAATTGATTATTTGGCAATCAAAGAAGACGGAATTTATGTCGATTGTACACTTGGAGGCGGAGGCCATTCAAGTGTTATTTTATCGAAACTAACAAGTGGACATCTATATGCCTTTGATCAAGATGATTATGCAATTCAAAAAGCGAAAACTCGTTTAAGTGAAATTGGTTCTAATTTCACGATCATCAAAAGCAATTTTGAACACATCAAAGAAGAACTAGCAAAACATGGAGTAGAAAAAGTTGACGGTATTTTATATGATTTGGGTGTTTCTTCTTTTCAGTTTGATATTCCAGATAGAGGGTTTAGCTATAATTATGATGCGGACCTTGATATGCGCATGGATCAATCTCAGGAAATCACAGCCAAACATATGATCAATACTTATCCTTTTGAAGAACTCACAAAAATATTGTTTCGATATGCCGAAGAGACATATGCAAAACCAATTGTCAACCATATCGTTAAAAGAAGAAAAGATACCCCAATCAACACAACGTTTGAACTTGTTGATGTCATCAAAGAAGCGTTGCCTCAAAAAGTACTAAGCAAAAAAGGACATCCTGCCAAAAAAACATTCCAAGCTTTAAGAATAGCAGTGAATGATGAACTTGGTGTTTTTGAACGATCACTAGAACAAGCCTTTGGTTTAATGAAGAAAGATGGACGTATCGTTGTAATTAGTTTTCATTCTTTAGAAGATAGAATCGCGAAAACAATGTTTAAAGAAGTCAGCAGCATTGATATCCCAAAAAATGTGCCTATGCTGAATTTGCCTGAGGCTGATTTTACGTTGTTGCATAAAAAGGTTATCACACCAACTGAAGAAGAATTACTGATGAATAATCGTGCACATAGTGCAAAACTACGAGCAATCAAAAAAAATTGAAAAAAATAAATTATCTGTATTGACTTGTTATTTTGTTTATGATATTATTATTGTGCTGACAAAACGCAGGTGTAGTTTAATGGTAGAACTTCAGCCTTCCAAGCTGACCGTGAGGGTTCGATTCCCTTCACCTGCTCCATATTGAAAGCATAGGTTTGATACAATTGTATCAGGCCTTTTTTTGCGCTATATAGGGCCGTTTTAGCATTTGCTAATATTTAATGTGTCTTAAAAGTCCATTGATTTTAGTTGATTATTACATTTTGCAAGAGATTTCTACACGATTACATCTTGATTTACACGATTATAACGTGTATTTACACGATTTCTGTAAACAAGCCATTTAAGTGGTATAACTTGATAAAATTACATTTAAATTCAACCGTAAAAAGTGTATAATAGAATTGGTATTTAATTGGTGACAGATAGTTTTAATAATCTCCAATCGATTATATGAAATGTGAAGATCAAAATGAGAGTTTAATAAATTAAGAATTCAGGGGGTATTTTTTATGGCAAATAAAATATTTGATAATGCAAAAAAGAAAAAAGGTGATGAGTATTACACTCAAATTCATGATATTGAGCTAGAGTTAAAACATTATAGAGATCAATTTAGAGATAAGGTAATCTTCTGTAATTGTGATGATCCATATGAAAGCAATTTTTTTAAGTATTTCGCTATGAATTTCAACACTTTTGGATTGAAAAAATTGATTGCAACATCATATAGTGGTTCGCCAATTATTTTTACTCAACTTTCTTTAATCGATGGATTAGAGATGAAACATATTGTTGATTCTACCAATAAGGCATATAAAATTGTAATAAATGAAGTTCAAGATGAAAATGGTGATGGAGCGATAGACTTAGCTGATGTCGAGTACTTGATTTCTAATGACAAGAATACTTTGATTGAGTTAGAAGGTGATGGTGACTTTCGTTCTAACGAGTCTATCGCTTTGTTAAAAGAAGCCGACATTATTGTTACCAATCCGCCTTTTTCACTTTTTAGAGAGTATCTTAAACAGTTAGTAGATTATGAAAAAGAATTCATCATAATTGGAAATAAAAATGCAGTGACATATAAAGACGTTTTTTCACTTATAAAAGATCAAAAATTATGGATAGGATATAGAAATATTAATAGTGATATGTGGTTTATGGTACCTGATGGAAACAATTATGAAAAGATAGTGGATGGAAAGAAACTGAAACATATAATGGCATGTTGGTTTACTAATCTGGAGACAACTAAGAGACATGTTCCTTTAACATTGTACAAACATTATAATGAAACTGAATACCCCCATTACTTTAATTATGACGCTATAGATGTTTCTTCAGTGAAGACAATTCCTCTTGGATGGGATGGTCCAATGGGTGTTCCTATAACATTTATTGATAAGTACAATCCAGATCAGTTTGACATAATAGCCTTAGGAATAGTTGGAAGTATTGATTTCAAACATGAAAGAAAGATGGAAATCTTAAAGAAAGGAGTTCCTACTGGGAAATTCACGATTAATGCAAAAGGAACTCTATATAAAATTTTTAATCCTGATATAGATAAGAAACCGCCTGCATTTAAGGATGTTGAAACTGGTGAATTATATTCAAGTATTTACGCCAGAATAATTATTAAAAGGAAGGATAAATTGTTATGAGAATTAAATTACATGAAATCAAAATTAGAGATATCGTAGAAGGTTATATTGATAATGACGAAGAAGGTGTTGTTGGATATAATGGTACACTTAATATACGCCCTAAGTATCAAAGAGAATTTGTATATGATAACAAGAAAAGAGATGCAGTAATTAATACCATTCAAAAAGGTTTTCCTTTGAATGTAATGTATTGGGTGAAAAATGGGGAGGATAGTTTTGAAGTTTTAGATGGGCAACAGAGAACAGTGAGTTTTTG
>DFNN01000134.1:472-4095 GCA_002376065.1 Caryophanales bacterium UBA3566 | reverse complement strand
ATAATAAATTGTCAGAATCAAAGACATACAATATTACTCGGTGACAATTTGCAAAAACTCAACCCTCAATATGATGAAGGCTTTGAAAGAATTTATAACATGATAAAAGATAAGCAGTTTAGAGAGTATAAGTTTAAAAATTCGATTGGAGTTGCTCCAGAGATTCTTGAAAACATTAAATATCTCTTAAGTGTTCCAGGGGGTGGACAAGTACAGCCAACATATAATTTCAATATATCTGTTACTGATAGTGAAAATGATTTTATTTATGAATATAATCTTGATAATACTTTCAAAAAACATTATGTTTGTGTAGGGTTAAATGCGCTTAGTGGACAAAAAATAGCAAATTCCAATACAGTTATTGAAGAATATCCCAAGGATTTAATTAAAGCTGAATACCCATACTTATTCAATAAAGAAGTTCAGGATAAATACCTTTTATCGACTTATCAAGTTATATCAAGAGAAATTGAGTCAGTTTATTTATATCTTCCTGAAGAAGTCATATATGATGAAGAAAATGATGAAATAATACTTAATGGTGGTTATGGCGAAAAAATGAATGACTTTTTGCTATATCATATATATACTTTAATGACACGAGCTACATTGACACTTAAAATTTTATGCAAGAGTGATAGTCTTTATAAGTATTTTGAGTCAAAGATCGATAAAATAAAAAAAGTAAATCTTGATGCAGACCTAGAAAGTTATGAATTAGACTTTGAGAATAATGTCGCAGAAGAGTTGCAAGAACAAAAACAATCTTATGACTACGATTTTTTTATTGCGTATCATGGAACCAATGATCCAAAAGGATCATATGAAAAAGCTAAAAATATTTGTGATTTTTTGAAAGATAATGGATTTAAAGTATTTCTCAATGATTACTCATCTAACATGGATGATGCAGATTTAGGATTCAATGAGACAAAGTATATAATACAAAGATCAAATAAATTTTTACTAGTTTTTAACGAGAACATTTATAGAGATGAATATGGGATGTTACCCAGAAAATATCCGGATAAGAAACCTAATCAGTTATATTCAGAGTTAGTTATGTTTTCCAGTTTAGTTGATGATGATCTTCGAACAAATAAACATCATTTAAAGTTCTATTATGTTGGTGATGTCTTTAAACGATCTAATATTTATGGTTTCTTGAATAACCTATATAGAAATGGAACGACTGGGAATTCGAATTGCTGTTTCTTTGAAAACGAGGAGTTATTAGAATTTGCTAGTAAGTAAATAATTCGCATATAAAGTGAACACAAGGTGATTTTTTTTACAAAGTTTCAACCGATAAATTAATATACGAGTATGATTGGAAGGTACTATTTCTACGGTAAAATAGTGCCTCTTTTATGACTTAAACCGTTTTCATCAATGAAAATTGTTTCATTTATTGAATAAGATTAACCCATGTGTGATAATGAATACAATATAGTATTCTAAGATAGGAGTTAATCTTATGTCAGAAATGAAGCCTTTTTATATGGAAGATGGTAGTGTAGTAGTGAACTTAAGTGTTGCCTTATGCAAGACCAATATTGATGTGTTAGAGAGTGATGGGTTTAGAGTTGTGGTGGATAGATTTATGAAATCTATCACTTCATCATCTAATCGAGCACTATTTAAGTTGGTAAGTAAAGTAGAATCCACGGATGAGATGATTAGTATTTATAAGAAATTATTTGTCTTCTCATTTGATGAGTTACTAGAGAATGAAAAAGGGTTTAATCAATATACAGAATATCGCACAGAGTTTATCACGTTTACTGAAGCGTTATATGATTACTGGCGTAATTTTGAACGTTATGGGATCTTGAAAAGACATGTGTTGAGTGATTCACTAGATAATAGTGCGTTAATAGACACCACAACACATTTTTGGAAAAATGTGTTGTGGTTGTATCGTAATATCTTAAACAACCTTAGAATCAAACCTTTGAGTATCTATAGACAGACTCCTGGTGGATTTAATGCGGGGTTTATTGTGTCTCCTTCTAGTAATAGTTTACCAAGTATTTATCAGAACTTATATGATATTGATGTGATCAATGCAGTGGTGATTAGAACACCGTTTATTGGGCATTCTTTTTCTAATACTAGAAAAGGATTGTTTGAAGAGGTAAAACATAACCAAATCAAAGATTTAGATCTTTATAAGAGTCATTGGTTATGTTTTCCTATTATGGTTGGTGATTTATATGCGCATGTGTATTTCCATCGATCATTTATGCATCATGGGGTGAGTTTGAGTAATCTTTTTGAACCTGCCTTTAAAAAGTATCAAGATAGCGAGAAACCAGACATGATTTATGTCTATGGTGATAAAGAGACAAAAGATGATAAGACCGTCTATATTGATGAAGAGAATGATATCTATATTGGTTATGTATCTAGAAAGAAAGAACATGACTATTTTGGCTATATGAAAAAGATGTTACTGACGCTCCATAATTTTTATAAGATCAAACATGGTGAATTACCAATCCATGGGGCGATGATCAATGTCATCTTGGAAGATGACAAAGAACGAAACATTGTGATCATTGGAGATAGTGGTGCTGGTAAGAGTGAAACAATAGAGGCGCTTAGATTTATCGCTGATGATTTGATTAAAGAGATTAATATCGTGTTTGATGATATGGGTGTATTCTTTATGAGAGATAACAAGGTATATGCGAAAGGAACAGAGATCGGTTCCTTTATTCGTTTAGATGATTTAGAGACAGGGTATGCCTATAAAGAATTAGACCGAGCAATCTTCTTAAATCCTGAAAGAAATAACGCGCGCGTTATTTTACCAAATGCGACTTATGAATTTATTTCTAGGGCACATGAGATTGATTATGTCTTTTATGCCAATAACTATGTCGATAGTGATGTGTCTTTCAAGAAATTTAAAGATGTGGATGACGCAGTTATGGTCTTTAAAGAAGGTAAAAGAAAAGCAAAAGGAACAACAAGTGAAAAAGGGATTGTGACTTCTTACTTTGCCAATCCTTTTGGACCAGTACAACTAAAGAGTAAGGTAGATCCTTTATTAGAAGATATGTTTGGTTTGTTATTTACACATGATGTATTTGTAGGAGAGTTATACACCAAGTTAGCCGTAGATGGTCAAGAAGTAGAAGGAATCAAGGATGCGGCTAGAGGGTTGATGAAATTGATTAAATAAAAATAGGCTAGTTCTACATTGTGTAGAACTAGCCTATTACTTAGTAAAGAGTATTTTATTCAATTGATTTATTTGTAATCTTGTTTTCTTATGTTTCCATCCATTTTATGAATAACAACAGAACTATTGACTTGTTTAGCCAACGTTTCTGCATAAGAGATTGCTTCTTTTTGTGTATCAAAATATTTAATGGTTTTGTTAGAACTTTCTAATCTTACACGCCAAGATTTATAATGTTCACTCTTTTTATCATTGTTCATAGATACATGGTATTTGCGTGTTTTATTATCCTCTGAATTTGAGGTAGATGTTTTGCTTACTTTTTTTGTTTGATCTTCCTGTTTGGTTTCTTTGTTTGTTTTAGTAGTATCTTGATGTTTTTTCTTTTTGAATAATCTTTTGAAAAATCCCATAGATATTCTCCTTTTTG
>DFNN01000134.1:0-149 GCA_002376065.1 Caryophanales bacterium UBA3566 | reverse complement strand
TAGATATTCTCCTTTTTGGGTGAATCTATGTGTATTGTACCACTTAATCACTCATTTGCCTAAAGACATCACTTTTCTAAAAATCTAGAAAGGAAACTATCAGTAACCATATCATAAGCAATAATCGATGAAATATGAAATGGATAAGT
>DFNN01000016.1 GCA_002376065.1 Caryophanales bacterium UBA3566 | reverse complement strand
AAACAACAGCGCTTGAAAATAATATGAAAAAAAGCACTTTTTTGGAGTGCTTTTTTCATTTGTACAACCAATTGTTAGGTCGCATTATGTAGTGTTGCATAATAGTTTCCTTGTTTTACAAGCTCATCATGTGTTCCTTGTTCGGTGATACCCTCTTTAGATAGAACAAGTATTTTATCTGAGTTTTGAATGGTTGATAAACGATGGGCTATGACAATGGTTGTTCGTCCTTTACTGAGTTTATCAAGTGATTTTTGAATTAATCGTTCAGTGATGTTATCTAAACTAGAAGTAGCTTCATCAAGTATGAGGATCGGAGGATTCTTTAAGAAAACTCGGGCGATACTAATGCGTTGTTTTTGTCCACCAGATAATTTGACTCCTCTTTCACCTACGAGGGTTTCATAACCATCATCAAGTGACATAATGAACTCATGAATGTTGGCTTGTTTAGCGGCGTCAATGACCTCCTCATAAGTTGCTTCAGGTCGCCCATATAGGATGTTATCTTTGATTGAACCGAAAAAGATATAGACATCTTGTTGAACGTGTCCTATATTAGATCTCAGTGAGAATATATCGATGTCTTTGACATTGACATCATCAATGAGTACTTCTCCTTCTTGTACATCATAGAATCGTGGTATCAATTTTGAAACGGTACTTTTACCGACACCTGTTTCTCCAACTAAAGCAACTTTTTGACCTGGTGTCACCACCAAATTAAAATTACTTAAAACATCGTTTTGTGAAGAATCGTATTGGAAAGTGACATTTTTGAATACTATTTTTCCTTTTGGGTTGGTAATAAATACTGGGTTTTCAGGATTATTAATACTTGGATTTTCTTCCATTATTTTGTAAAATTTTTCATAACCACTCCAACCTTTTTGTACTTGTTCAATAGTCATAATGAGGGTTCTAATTGGTTGGATAAGATAATTTAAAAACATGAAAAATGCGACATAGTTTCCGATTGTGATTTGGTTTTCATAAACGAAATACCCACCAAAAACCAGTACTGCGACATAGAGCATATCAATAAAGAAATTTGTTCCTGAGCTAAAAATACCCATTTGAAAGTAAAATTCTCTATAACTATCTTGATATAGGTTCGTGACACGGGTAAATTTGTTTAGTTCAAAGTCTTCGTTGGTAAATGCTTTGGTGAGTCTAATACCACCTATCGAGTTTTCTACTTCACTATTGATGTCTTCATGAGTTGCTCTTGTTCTTCTTGAGGCTTTCATCATTTGTTTCCTTCTTAAAGCACTAAAGATGATGAGCAGAAGGATAAAGAAGAAGACAATAAGGGTAAATAGGACATGGATATTGACAAGAATTATGAAACTACCTGTAAGCATAATCATTGAGACGAATATATTTTCTGGTGTATGGTGACTCATTTCACTAATATCTCTTAAATGCCCTACGATATAAGTCATTATGGAACCTGTTTTATGGTCATCAAAATAATTTGAGTCGAGTGTTTGGATTTTTTTAAATAAATCTATTCGCATATCGCGTTCAATTCTTGTTCCCATTACGTGACCGTAATAGTTGACAAAGAAGTTACATCCGAGTCTAACGATATATAGTCCAATCATGACAAACCCGAAGGTGATAATCATTTGCATATTTTCGTTTGGGATGTAATCATCAATATAGTTGTTTGTGATGACTGGGAATAGTAAATTGAGGCCACTCATTATAGTGGCGGCTAGTAAGTCTAAATAAAATAATACTTGATGTTTTTTGTAATATCCTATGAATGTTTTTAACATTTCATCACCTCGCAAAAGAATTATATCACAATTTATTGGCTTTACAACGTGCTTTTTCAATTTTTAAAAAAAATGATATAATTAAGTGATAATGATAGACAATTCTGTATTTTTTGTCATATGTTTAGGATGGTTTCTTTTGTTGATTAGTTTAGTATTTGAACGAGTTTTTTCTTATTTGTATGATTATATATTATATTTATAGATATTTTACTTTTTTATTGATATATAACCAACTTTTGTTATAATTGTTATAGTTATAAGATAAATAATATAAAAGCGTTTTCTAAAGGAGTGAGAAATATGAAAATTGCAATAGGTGCAGATCATGGTGGATTCACACATAAAGAAGCAATTCGAAAACATTTAACAGATCGAGGTTTTGAAGTGAAAGATTTCGGAACTTACTCAGAAGAAAGCATGGATTATAATGATGTGGCAATTAAGGTTGCTGAGGGTGTACGTGATCAGGAGTTTGATCGCGGTATACTGGTTTGTGGTACTGGGGTTGGTATGAGTATAATGGCCAATAAAGTTGATGGAGTACGTGCAGCACTTGTTCATGATTTGTTTACTGCTGAGGCAACAAGATTACATAACGATACCAATGTGTTAACAATGGGTGGTCGTGTAATTGATGAAGACTTGGCATTAAAAATTACAGATATTTGGGTTGATACTGCTTTTTCAAATGATGAGCGTCATGCTCGTCGTGTTGGTAAAATTAATCATTATAAAGGAGAATAAAATGGGAAAACTAATTATTTATAAACATCCTTTGATTGATCATAAGCTATCAATTATTCGAGATAAGAATACCGGAATGAAAGATTTTAAAGCCGTTTTAAATGAAATTGGTGGTTTAATGGCTTATGAGATGACTCGTGATTTGCCTCAAAAAGAAGCGATGATTGAAACACCGATTTGTGAGACGAAAGTAAAAGTACTTGCGAAAGAAATTGTGATTGTTCCGATTTTACGTGCGGGTATTGGAATGGTTGATGGAATTTCAAGTTTGATTCCAACGGCAAAAGTAGGACATATTGGTATGTATCGTGATGAAGAGACATTGCAAGCACATGAATATTATGCGAAATTCCCTAAGGGAGTAGAGGATAGCATTGTGTTACTAGTTGATCCTATGATTGCGACTGGTGGTAGTGTTATGATGGCAATTGAAGCTTTGAAAAAACGTCATGTGAAAGATATTCGTCTTGTTGGTTTGGTCGCTGCACCTGAAGGAATTAAAGCAATTCAAGAGGCTCATCCTGAGGTAGATATTTATTTGGCTGCTTTAGATGAAAAGTTAAATGATGTTGGGTATATTGTTCCTGGCCTTGGAGATTGTGGAGATCGTTTGTTTGGAACAAAATAATGAATCCGAAAAATCGTAATGGATTAAAAGCATATATCATAGTTAGTAGTTTCTTTGTGGAAGCTATTGTAATGGCGGCTATCGGATTTGCGATAGGATATGCACTTGACTATATTTTAAATACTGTTTTTGTATTTAAGATTATTTTTATTATTATAGGTGTGTTTGCTGGGGTTCATAACTTGATTAAAAAAGTTTCTAAATTGGAGGAAGATGATGGAAAACAGGAATAGTTTTATCAAAGCTTTTCCATTTACTTGGATTGTGACCATTATTGTGACGACATTGCTTTGGGTTTTGAGTTCTAGAACTTTTGGATTATCTTATTTACTTGGAAGTGCAACTAGTTTAATGGCGATGAGTTTGCTTTATAAGGGTTCTTATAAAGTCTTAGAACAAAGTGAATCCAATGCAAAAAAAATGGCAATAAGAAATTATCTTTTTAGATTTTTACTTTATGCGATTGTCCTAATTGCCTCTGCTTTACTAGAAGAACTTAATCTTTACCTTACAGCTGGAGGTTTATTTACTTTTAAAATAGTTTTACAAATTATATTGTTTATTGAGAAACGAGGGAATGAAAATGCTTGATTTCTATATTGGATTATCAGCGAGTTTGAAATCATCACTTGTTATTGTGCTTGTCTTATCGGTGGTTTTAGTTGTTTTGGGTCAAAAAGTGAAGAAAATGAAGTATACTGATATTCCAAGTGGTTTTGTACTTTTAAGCATTAATTTTGTTGAGTTAGTCAATAATATGATGACGGATTACTTTAGAAAATATTGGAAGGTGTTTACACCATACTTATTTACTGTGTTTTTATTCTTGATTGTCGCTAATACCGCGTCCTTATGGGGTATTGCGACTCCCTTATCGAACATCAGTGTTGCGCTTGCATTTAGCATATTTGCTTTCTTGTCTATCCAAATAGCTGCTTTAGTTATTAAAAGACCGAAACAGCGTTTGAAAGATTTAAGTGATCCGCACCCACTATTCTTACCAATGAACCTGGTTAGTGAAATGTCTACTCCATTTGCGATGGGTTTGCGTTTGTTTGGTAATTTATTAAGTGGAGCTATTTTTGGTCTAATTGTATATGGTCTGACTAGTTGGGCAGGGGTTATACCAGGAGCGTTGATACTGCATCCGATTTTCGATGTATTTTTCGGTGTCATACAAGCATATGTATACTTAATCTTATTTACGATTTTCCTTAGTATGGCAGTCGAAGAGTAAATTAGGTTTTCCACTGAGTGGTCAGGGTGTTGACCAATCAGATTTAAATAAAAAATTATAATATTAGGAGGAAATAAAATGGAATTTACTGAATTTTTTGCACAAGGTATGGCTTATTTAGGAGCAGCGTTAGCGGTTTTTACAGGTGTTGGGTCTGGATTAGGACAAGGTTATGTAGCTGGTAAAGCCGTCGAGGCAATTGGTCGTCAGCCTGAAGCAGCTTCAAGCATTCGTACAGTAATGATTACAGGACAAGCGGTTGCGGAAACTACTGGTCTTTATGGATTGATTGTCGCAATTATTTTGATTTTCGCATCGTAATACAAATTAAGTAAAAGGAGGCAATATCTATGGATGTTGTTGCACAAGCGATACAAGAATTTATAGATGCTGCACTTGGCGTTGATGCGAAAGAAATGGCTATTCAAATTGTCGCAACGCTATTACTCTTTTTAGTGGTTAGATTTTTCTTTTGGAATCATGTGACTGATTTTCTTGAAGGTAGAAAAGAATTGATGTCTTCAGAAATGAAAGAAGCGCAGGATTTAAAAGAAGAAGCAAGTGAGATGAAAAGTAATGCTCAAGATGAACTAGTTAAGGTTCGCACCAATGCAAGAGAAATTATTGAGAATGCGAAACAAAAAGGACAACAAGAGCGTACGGAAATTATTGCGAAAGCTAAACAAGAGGCATCGAAATTAATTGACAGTGCAGAAAAAGAAATCAATAGTGAACTGAGAAAAGCACGTAAAGAAATCAATGATGAGATCGTAAGTGTAGCTGTATTGATGGCTGAGAAGATTGTTAAAAAAGAGTTGGATGAAGAAACCTATAAGAGTATGATCAATGATGTAATGAAAGAAGTTGCGTCATAATGGATTATATTGCTTTTCAGTATGCAGAGGCACTTTTTCAGTTGGCTACTGAGAAAGATAATATTGATGAGATATTAACCGACTTTCGTGAGTTGGTGGATGTACTTGATCAAGATTTTTATATGTTTATGGAACATCCAAATATGAAAAGGGTACAAAAACAATCATTGATAAAGCGTATTGTAAAACCGTTACTTATTCAACATTTATGTTTTGTATTTGTGGATAATCATCGGATAAATTTATTACCTGATGTATTAGAAGCTTATGTTGGATTAATAAATTTACAAGAGCGTGTAATGGATGTGGATGTGTATTCTAAAAAACCTTTGAGTGAAAAGGAAATGAACGGTTTGGTTGTATCTTTAGAGAAACGTTTTTCTAATACGGTACGACTTCACAATACGGTAGACGATCGTATTATAGGCGGTGTTCGTCTAGAATATAATGGAGCAATACTTGATGATACGGTGAACCATTATTTCAAAGCTTTGCAGACACGTTTAACAAAATAAGTGAGGTGAGAGCGTGAGTAAAATCAATCCGGTAGAGATTTCTACCTTGATTAAAGAACAAATCAAACAATACGAAAAAGAATTGAAAACAGATCATGTTGGAACGGTTATTAGTGTGGGTGATGGTATTGCACTTGTTCATGGTTTAGATGAAGCGATGAGCGGTGAGTTACTTGAGTTCCCTAATGAAGTTTATGGTCTTGTTTTAAACTTAGAAACAGATCATGTTGGAGCTATTTTGCTTGATGAAACAACAGCGATTAAAGAGGGTGACCGAGTCAAAACAACGGGACGTATTTTAGAGGTTCCTGTTGGTGAAGATTTGATTGGTCGCGTGGTGAATCCACTTGGACAAGCAATTGATGGTCTTGGTGAAATAGAAGTCAAAAAAACCCGTGCTGTTGAGCAAAAAGCGACGGGTGTTATTAGTCGTAAAAGTGTAAATCAACCAATGCAGACAGGGATTAAAGTATTAGATGCTTTGGTACCGATTGGTCGTGGTCAGCGCGAGTTGATCATTGGTGATAGACAGACTGGTAAAACATCAATCACAATTGATACAATCATCAATCAAAAAGGAAAAGATGTTATTTGTATTTATGTTGCGATTGGACAAAAAGAATCGACTGTTGCAGGGATTTATGAAACGTTAAAACAAAAAGGTGCGATGGATTACACAATCATCGTAAGTGCATCTGCTTCTCAACCTTCTCCGTTACTTTATTTGGCACCATATGCGGGTGTTACAATGGCGGAAGAATTTATGTTTGATGGTAAAGATGTCCTTGTTGTTTATGATGATTTATCAAAACATGCGACTGCATATCGTGAGCTTAGTTTACTGTTACGCCGTCCACCTGGACGTGAAGCGTATCCTGGGGATGTCTTCTATTTGCATTCAAGATTATTAGAACGTGCAGCGAAACTGAATGATGAACTTGGTGGAGGAAGTATTACTGCTTTACCAATTATTGAGACACAAGCGGGAGATATTAGTGCTTATATTCCGACCAATGTTATTAGTATTACTGATGGACAAATTTTCTTAGAAAGTGATTTGTTCTATAGTGGTGTTCGTCCGGCAATCAATGCGGGACTAAGTGTATCGCGTGTTGGTGGTAGTGCACAAATAAAAGCGATTAAGAAAGTTTCTGGGACATTACGTTTGGATTTGGCTGCTTTTCGTGAGTTAGAAGCATTTACGCAATTTGGTAGTGATTTAGATGAGCAAACAAAAGCAAGACTTGAACGTGGGAAAAGAACTGTCGAGATTTTGAAACAGGGATTACATGAAACGATGGATGTTGAGAAACAAGTAATCAGTATTTTTGCATTGACTAAAGGATTTTTAGATGATGTAAAAATTGAACATATTAAGCGTTTTGAAAAAGAATTGCATGACTTTTTTGAAGATGATGAGCATGGTGCTAAATTGTTAGGTCTTATTCAAAAAACAACAAATTTACCTGAAGAAGATGAGATTAAAGAAGTTATCAAGCGTTTCAAAAAAGTATTTGCATAAGGTGGTGAAACAATGGCGTCGATGAGAGATATTAAATCAAGAATCAACGCAACGAAAAAAACATCGCAAATAACCAAAGCGATGCATATGGTGAGTGCCTCTAAGTTGAAAAAAGCTGAGCGTTCGATAAAAAGTTATCGTCCGCTGATGTATCAACTGAATATGATGCTCGATACATTATTAAATAGTGATCGTGAGTTGTCTCACCCAATGCTTGTCAATCGAGAAACAGAAGTAACTTGTTATATTTTGGTTTCGAGTGATAGAGGACTCGCGGGTCCATATAATGCGAATGTATTTAAAAAGTTTCAAGCAGATATTGAAGAACGTCATGAAAGCAATGATGAGTTTATTGTTGCGCCAATAGGTCATAAAGCCTTATCATTTGCCAAACGTTATGGATATAAGACATTGTTTGATGAAACTGTTCATGTGCGTGATGATATTCAATTTATTGACTTTAAAGCAACAACAGAGCGTTTTATGAGGGACTATTTACGTGGGACGATAGATAAAATCGTGGTGTATTATAATGAGTTTGTGAATACATTGACACAAGTTGTTCGTGATCGTCAATTGTTGCCAATTGATCAAGAAGCGATTGTGGTACCAAGTGAGGAAGAGCATAATGAGCAAATATTGTTTACATATGAGCCTTATCCACAGGCGATTGTTGATCAGTTGATGCCAATGTTTGTTGAGAATATGTTATATGGATATATATTAGATGCAAAAGCAAGTGAACATGCGGCGAGAATGACGGCGATGAAGAGTGCAACTGATAATGCGAAAGACTTGATTAAGTCGCTTCAGTTACATTATAATCGCGCAAGACAGGCTGCTATTACGATAGAGTTGACTGATATTATCGGTGGCGCAAATGCAGTTAACTAAAGGAGGAAATTATGAATAAAGGAAAAGTTGTTCAAGTAACGGGTCCTGTCATTGATGTTAAATTTGATGATGTTTTGCCTGAAATTAATCATGCATTGCATATTCAATCGACAAAAGGTAAAGAACACAATATTGATATCGATTTAACCTTAGAAGTTTCTTTACATCTTGGAAACAATATTGTTCGTACAATTGCGATGGATTCTACTGATGGAGTAAAACGTGGTATGGATGTTGTTGATTTAGGGGCTCCTATATCTGTTCCTGTTGGAAAAGAAACGCTTGGACGTATGTTTAACGTACTTGGAAATTTGATTGATGGTAAAGATGAGTTACCAAAAGAAATTAAACGTGATCCAATTCATCGAACTGCACCAAAACTTGATGAATTGAGTAGCGAAGTGGAAATATTAGAAACCGGAATCAAGGTTGTAGATTTACTTGCTCCATACATCAAAGGTGGTAAAATTGGGCTGTTTGGTGGAGCAGGAGTAGGGAAAACAGTGTTGATTCAAGAGTTAATCAACAATATTGCGCAAGAACATGGTGGTATTAGTGTGTTTGCGGGTGTTGGAGAGCGTACTCGTGAAGGAAATGACCTATATCATGAGATGACTGATTCAGGGGTTATTAAGAAAACAGCGATGGTTTTTGGTCAAATGAATGAACCACCTGGAGCGCGTATGAGAGTTGGTTTGACTGGGTTAACGATGGCGGAGCATTTCCGTGATCGTGAGAAACAAGATGTATTATTATTTATTGATAATATTTTCCGTTTTACGCAAGCAGGTAGTGAGGTTTCTGCGTTGCTTGGTCGTATGCCTAGTGCGGTTGGATATCAACCTACATTAGCGACTGAGATGGGGAAATTACAAGAGCGTATTACATCTACCAAAGAAGGTTCAATTACTTCTATTCAAGCAGTTTATGTACCGGCAGATGATTATACTGACCCGGCTCCTGCTACGACGTTTGCACATTTGGACGCAACGACTAACCTTTCACGTAAAATATCAGAAGAAGGGATTTATCCAGCGGTTGATCCTTTGGCTTCTACTTCTAGAGCATTAACACCTGAAATTGTTGGGAAAGAACATTATGATATTGCGCGTGAAGTACAGCGTACTATTCAGCGTTATAATGAGTTGTTAGACATTATTGCGATTTTGGGGATGGATGAGTTGAGTGAAGACGATAAACTTGTTGTACATCGTGCTAGACGTATACGTTTGTTCTTATCACAAAACTTCCATGTTGCTGAACAATTTACTGGTCAAAAAGGGACGTATGTTCCTGTAGCTGATACAGTAAAAGGGTTCAAAGATATATTAGATGGTAAATATGATCATTTACCAGAAGAAGCATTCCGTTTGGTTGGAAGCATTGAGGATGTTATTAAAAAAGCTGAAAAGATGGAATAAGGAGGAAAACAAATGGATATTACCGTTGTAACTCCACAAGGTGAACTGTACAATGAAAGTGTTGAGTATGTTGTAATTTCATCAAAAATGAATGGCGAATTTGCGATTCTAAAAGGACATGTTCCAATTATTAGCGCGATTGATGTTGGCTATGTTAAGATGGTGCGCGAAGATAAATCTTTATATACTGTTGTCATTAATGGTGTAGTTGAGCATAAGAACGATAAAATTAGTGTGATTGCTCAAGAAGCACATGTTGGTATGAGTAAAGTTTCTGCGATGGATCATCTAAATACGGTGCGTGAAGAGCGATTAGAAGAAAATCGAAAACGTAATGTAGATTTTGCAAAAGCTGAACGTGAATTGAAAAAGAATATCAAACAAGCAAAAGCAGGAAAGTAGTAATTTCCTGCTTTTTTTCTTTGTTTGGTCATTAAGATTGACAAGGTTTTGAAAACAAAGTATAGTAGATTTAAAGTAGGTGATTCAATGATTGGAAAAAAAATAATGCAGTTTGATTCCGTGACTTCTACCAATGATTTTATTAAACAAAACAAGCAAAACTTGAATCATGGTACAGTGGTTTCATCTAGTATGCAAAGTAAAGGAAGAGGGCGTAAAGGCCAAGTATGGATTAGTGAAAAAGGCAATTTGTATTTTAGTTTTTTGCTTTCGGAAAATATAGCGTACAAAGATATCGCACGTATTTTATTTCAAACATCGTTGGCACTTGTGAAGGTCTTAGAACAATTTGATATCAAAGCAAGCATCAAGTATCCTAATGATATCATCGTTAAAGGAAAGAAAATTGCTGGAATATTGATTGAAACAAGTGGTGTGAGTGCGTTGGATTGTGTTACAGTTGGTGTTGGATTAAATGTGTTGCAAAAAAGCATTCCTCATTTAGAAGGCAAGGCTATCTCAATGACAGAATTGACTACAAATCCATTGCGTTTAGATGATGTTTTACATCGATTTATTGAGATTTATAATGAGTTAGAAGATGAAACGTTGAGTTATATCCATGGTTGTTATATGAAGTATTCTATGGTGATTGGAAAGTATATAGAAGTAAGTGGAAAAGAAGGAAGAATTCTAGATGTGACAAGAAGTGGGCATCTAGTTGTTGAAATTGATGGAGAAGAACATATTTATGAAGATAAAGAGTTATCGTTAGAAGAATTGTATGAAGGCAATCAAAAATGATTGCCTTTTTATATTTTTTAAAATAATTCTAATGTCATATCAAAAGAATGAAGTGTTAAATATATGACGCGGTATACATATGTTTGATTGTTCATATAAGAGTTAGATGAATAGTCTCAATCTTGTTGTTAAGGGCTTTTAAAAATTGAAATATTTAGAAATCTATCTGATTTTATATGAGTGTCAAAACATATGAAAAAATAAACATATGAAAGGTGGTTGAATAAAAGGTTTTCATAATGTTTTGATATTCAAAATAAATTGACAATTGGACGTTTTTTTTGTAGAATAAGGAGTAAATTTATATAAAAAAGGAGAATGAAAAGAATGTTTGAAAGAGTAAAAAAATTAATTGCAGAAGAATTAGATGTGAATGAAGAAGAGGTAACATTAGAAGCGAAACTTGATGATGATTTAGGTGCAGACTCTTTAGATGCTGTAGAATTGATTATGGCGATTGAAGATGAGTTTGATATAGAGATTAATGATGAAGAAGCACAAAAATTTAAAACAGTAAAACAAATCGTTGATTATATTGAGAGTCATCAATAATTTTTTTTACATGTTTGATATTTTGAATATCAAAGTATAAGGTGGTCATGATGGATATAAAACAAATAAAACGTATTATGAAAGAGTTTGAAGAATCAAATGTACATAAGTTAGAAATTAGTGAAAATGAGTTTACAATCAAACTTGAAAAAGAAACGCCACAACTTTTTTCAACAGTACCTCCTCAGCCTCAAGTTTCTTCACTTCCTGGACATAGTGAAACAAATGCAGGGAGTGAAGTAACTGAGGAAAAGACGGATTTAGAAGTGAATTCTCCGATTGTAGGTACGTATTATTCGAAACCTTCTCCAACAAGTGATCCTTTTGTTACTGAAGGGGACAAAGTTCTGAAAGGACAAGTCCTTTTTATTGTTGAAGCAATGAAAGTGATGAATGAGATTGTTGCGCCAAGAAATGGTGTTGTGAAAAAGATATTTAAGCAAGATGGAGATCTTGTGGAATTTCAAGAACTTGTTTTGGAGATACTATAGTGTTTCAAAAGATATTGGTGGCGAATCGAGGAGAGATTGCAGTTCGTATCATTAGAGCTTGTAAAGAAATGAATATTGAAACAGTCGCAGTTTACAGTGATGTTGACAAAGATTCGCTTCATGTGCAACTTGCAGATGAAGCTGTTTGCATAGGTAGTAGACAGTCAAAAGATTCGTATTTACATATGGAGAATATCATAAGTGCAGCGATTCAAAAAAAGGCGGAAGCGATTCATCCTGGTTTTGGATTTTTAAGTGAAAATGCAAAGTTTGTTGAATTGTGTGAATCTTGTAATATTGCTTTTATTGGACCATCTAGTACTGTGATTGAAAACATGGGGAATAAAGCAAATGCGCGAGCGTTGATGATTGAAGCTGGTGTACCTGTTGTACCTGGTAGTGATGCCAAGGTAAAGAGTTATGAAGACGCTGTTAAAATTGCGAATGAAGTAGGATTTCCTTTACTGATAAAGGCAAGTGCTGGTGGTGGAGGAAGAGGTATTAAGCTTGCGAATTCGATGGATGAATTTGAACGTGCCTATCATATGGCTCGCAATGAATCTCGTGTTGCTTTTAATGATGACGCGGTGTATATTGAGCGTTATTTGATTCATCCAAAACATATTGAGTTTCAAATTTTGGCTGATAAATATGGGCATGTTGTCCATTTGGGTGAGCGTGATTGTTCGTTACAAAGAAGAAATCAAAAGGTGATCGAAGAGGCACCTTCTTTATTAGAGGATGCTTTGCGTATAGAAATGGGCGAATGTGCCGTGAGGGCTGCTGAGTATGTCCATTATGAGAATGCTGGTACGATTGAGTTTTTGGTGGAAGATGGTGCTTTTTATTTTATTGAAATGAATACGCGTATTCAGGTAGAACATCCAGTGACGGAAATGATAACAGGAATTGATTTAATTCAAGAGCAGATCAAGATTGCGGCTGGAGAGGAACTATCTTTTAAGCAAAAAGATATTGTTTTTGATGGTCATGCGATCGAGTGCCGTATCAATGCAGAAGATCCAAAAAACAATTTTGCTCCTAGTCCAACAAAAGTAACAGGGTTACATGTACCTGGTGGTTTTCATGTTCGAATGGATAGTTTTTTGTATACTGGGTATCAGATTTCTCCTTATTATGATTCAATGATTGGGAAACTCATTGTTAAGGGTAAAACTAGAAAAGAAGCAATTTTGAAGATGCAGAGTGCTCTTTCTGAATTGATTATTCATGGAGTGAAAACAAATCAATCATTTTGTGAGATGATTTTGCGTCATCCGATGGTTCAAGAATATCAGTTTGATACGAAGTTCTTAGAGCAAAAAATGAATGTGTTATTGGAGTATGACGATGAATAATTGGATAAAAGAGGAATATCAAAAACGAAAAACAAGAACATTAAAATATCATAAGGCTAGACAAAAGACGAAAGCGATGGAAGCAGATGTACCAAGTGGGTTATATACGAAGTGCCCTTCTTGTAAATCGACGATTCAGATTCAGGCTTTTGTTGATAATGATTTTGTTTGTACTGTTTGTCATCATCCGCTGAGAATGCGAGCGATTGATCGATTAAATTTGATCATTGATCGCAATAGTTTTGTGGAAAAAGGACTTGGATATATTACACTTAATCCGTTGTTTCAAGATGGTTATGAAGAGAAAGTAGCTGCTTACAAAGAAAAGACTGGATTGGACGAGGCGTATGTGTATGGTTATGGAGAAATTCATGGAATGCCTTGTGTGGTCGGTGTGATGGATAGCTTTTTTATGATGGGAAGTATGGGTAGTGTAGTTGGTGAGAAAGTGACGAAGAGTTTTGAATATGCGATGTACAAGAAACTACCGATGATTTTATTTGCAGCTTCCGGTGGAGCTAGGATGCAAGAAGGTATTTATAGTTTGATGCAGATGGCTAAGACAAGTGCTGCAGTGAAACAACATTCTGATTTAGGCTTGTTGTATATTAGTGTATTAACACATCCAACAACAGGTGGTGTGACTGCTAGTTTTGCGATGCTTGGAGATATTATTTTGGCTGAACCAGATGCATTAATTGGATTTGCTGGACCGAGAGTGATTGAGCAAACGATTAAGCAATCTTTGCCAGAGGGATTTCAAAAGTCAGAATTTTTATTAAAAAAAGGATTTGTTGATAAAGTAGTTGATCGTCACGAATTGAAAAAAACACTTGCGAAAATTCTCAGGTTTCATTAGGAGGACGTATGAATATATTAGAAAAAGAGACAAAATTACGAGAATTGTTAAGTAAGATTGATGAGATAGATGATTGTGATGCAAAGAAAAAATTGGAAGAAGAAGTGGCACGCTATAAACAGACGATGATGAAAGAGTTAAGTGCTTGGGATAATGTGTTGCTTGCGCGTCATAGTGCGCGTCCTAAAACCGATGATTTTGTCGCAATGTTGACGGATGATTATATTGAACTTAAAGGGGATAGATTGTATCAGGATGATGAAAGTATCAAAGGATATTTGGCTTGTATTCACGGGATAAATGTAACGATTATTGGGGAACAAAAAGGGAAGAATATTGAAGATCAAATGAGATACAATTTTGGGATGGCTCATCCTGAAGGATATCGTAAAGCATTGAGATTGATGAAACAAGCAGAGAAATTTCATCGTCCGATCATTACTTTGATTGATACACCTGGTGCTTATCCAGGAATTGAAGCTGAAGAGCGAGGTCAAGGAGAAGCGATTGCGCGTAATTTATTTGAGATGAGTGATTTATCAGTTCCGGTGATATCAATTGTGATTGGTGAAGGTGGAAGTGGTGGAGCACTTGCGATTGGTGTTGCTAATGAGATTTATATGTTGGAGCATGCTGTGTATTCGATTCTGAGTCCTGAGGGATATGCATCGATTTTATGGAAAGATGCTTCAAAGGCACCTTACGCAGCTTCAGTGATGAAGTTGACGAGTAAAGATTTGTTGGAACTTGGGATTATTGAAGGCGTAATTAAAGAGCCGATCGGGGGAGCTCACTTTGATGTCGAGGCGACAGTTTTAGAAGTGAAAAAATTGCTTGTTTCGAGGTTGAGAGATTTAAGGAAAGTTTCGGTTGGTGATTTGATTCAAGGGAGAAGAAATAAATATCGTAATATTGGCTTTTTCCAACGATTTAATTATGACAACTTAGGAGGACAAAAACATGAACCATTCAAAGATTAGTGGTACGGGTAGTTATGTACCAGAAATGATTGTGACGAATGAAGATTTTACCAAATATATAGAAACTTCAGATGAGTGGATTAGTTCACGAACTGGGATCAAAGAGCGAAGATATGCAGGAGATGTGAGTACGTTGGATATGGCGTATCATGCGTCTTTAGAAGCTATTGCATCTGCTGGGATTGATCAATCATTGATTGATTTAGTGATTGTAGCAACAGTGTCTGCTGATAATGTGTTTCCTGGTGTGAGTCAGATGTTACAAGCGAAATTGGGACTTGATCCGGTGATGGCGTTTGATATTAATGCTGCTTGTAGTGGATTTATTTATGCGATGAATATTGCTGATAAGATGATTCAAAGTGGCGCATATAAACATGCGCTTGTTGTTGGCGCTGAGGCACTGACAAGATGGACAGATTTTAGTGATCGTAATACTTGTGTCTTGTTTGGAGATGCGGCTGGTGCGATGATTATTTCTAAAAGTGATGAAGCGGGTTTGATCGATGTGATTTCAAAGGCACAAGGAGATGTGGATGATTTGCTGATTTGTAAAAATCCAAGTCCAAAAACTTTGGTGAATCATCAAGCGGAAATCCAAGATTTTATTCAGATGGATGGACGTAATGTATTTAAGTTTGCGACAAAAGTTCTTGTGGCGACAGTCAATGAGTTGCTTGAGAGAAATAATATAACACTAGATGATATAGATTATATCGTTTGTCATCAAGCAAATGAAAGAATCATCGATAAAGCATCAAGAGACCTTGATTTTCCGATGGATAAGATGTATCTTAATATTAGTAGATATGGTAATACATCGGCAGCAAGTGTTCCACTTGCGATTGATGAAGCCATCAAAGAAAATATAATTAAAGTGGGAGATACATTTATGACGATTGCTTTTGGTGGAGGGTTAACCTGGGCTGGAGCTTTGGTCAAGTATTAGGAGGAAAAATATGAGTGACTTGAGAGATTTACTAGGGATAAAGTATCCTGTGATTCAAGGTGGTATGGCAAATATTGCGACGCATGAACTTGCGGCAGCAGTTAGTAATGCTGGAGGTCTTGGATTAATTGGTAGTGGCGGATGGGATGTTGATCGAGTGCGTGATGAAATCCGTTCTTTGAAGAAATTGACGGATAAGCCTTTTGGTGTCAACATTATGTTGATGAGTCCACATGCGAAAGATATTAGTGATATGGTGATTGAAGAGGGCGTTCCTGTGGTGACGACTGGGGCAGGAAATCCTGGAGAATATATTGAAAAATGGAAAAATGCAAATATCAAAGTGATTCCTGTTGTTCCGAGTGTTGCGCTAGGTATTAGAATGCAACGTGCTGGGGCAGACGCTGTGATTGTTGAAGGAACTGAGGCAGGAGGACATGTTGGTGAATTGACGACGTTTACGCTTGTTCCACAAGTTAGTGATGCATTGGATATTCCGGTGATTGCGGCTGGTGGTATTGCGGATCATCGTGGGTTTGATGCGGCTTTTGTACTTGGTGCAAAAGGGGTACAAATTGGAACTGTGTTGCTTGCGAGTGAAGAGTGCCCGATTCATGTGAACTATAAAAATAAAGTTGTTTCTGCGAAAGATACAGATACAGTTGTTACTGGTCGAAATACTGGAGCACCTGTGCGGGTATTAAAAAATAAAATGGCAAAAGCGTATTTAAAAATGGCAAAAGATCCAAATATTACATTGGAAGAGATGGAAAAATTAACACTTGGATCTCTTCGTAAAGCAGTATTTGATGGGGATATTCATTATGGAAGTTTGATGGCAGGACAAAGTGCTGGTTTGGTAAAAAGCATTCGTCCTGTGAAAGATATATTGGCATCGATTTGTGAGCCGAGTTTGCTTTTTACTGGGAAGATTGATGTATGATTGGATTGATTTTTGCAGGTCAGGGAAGTGAAATCCCTTTTATGGGAAAAGATTTTTATGAGGCTTTTGAGGAAGTTAGAGCTTTGTATCTGTTTGCGGAAGAGCAAACGAAATTACCGTTACGTGAAGTAGCATTTAGTGAAAATCATCCTAAGTTACATGAAACACTTTATGCACAAATATTGCTTTTTTTGTTTGATGTATTTGTGGTTGATCAGTTAAGACAAAAAGAGATAATGATTGATGTGACTTTTGGTCTTTCCTTAGGAGAGTATGGTGCGCTTTATGCGAGTGGAGTAGTCGATCATAAAAGTGGGTTGAGATTGATTCAAAAACGTGCTGAGTTGATGAGTAATGCTTGTGATGAAAGACAAGGTATGGCAGCTATTTTAGGATTAGATGTGGAGACTTTGATGCCCTTACTTGATCAGGAAAATGTGTTTTTGGCCAATTATAATACACCACACCAATTGGTGATTAGTGGGTTAAAGAAGGATATCAAAGAGGTTTGTGAGAAAGCGTTAAATACTGGAGCAAAAAGAGCAATTATGTTACCTTCTAGTGGAGCATTTCATACACCTTTTATGAAAGATGCTGCTAAGGGATATGGGCAGTTTCTTAAAGAAGTTGAAATCAATAAGCCAACCATTCCTTTGTTGCTAAATACGACGGGGAAAGTATTAGAGGGAGATTTGAAAAAAGAAATGCAGAAACAGATTGATTCAAGTGTGTATTTTTATCAATCTATTGAAGAAGCTATTTCGTTAGGTGTGGATACTTTTATTGAAGTTGCACCAAAAAGTGTTTTAAAAAGTATGATTAAAAAAGTAGATCGTAAGGTCAATGTTTTCACGATATCTAGTGTTCGTGATTTGAATGAAATCGCTGAGCGTGATTTAGGAGGATATAATGGTTAATTTATCTGGCAAAACAGTTTTAGTAACTGGTGGAAATACCGGGATTGGAAAAGAGATTGTCACGATGTTTGCACAAGCAAAAGCACACGTTGTGGTGAATTATTTATATCAAGAAAAAGAGGCAGAAGAATTGCGTGATTCTTTAGAAAATATTACTTTATTAAAAGGTGATGTTTCAAAAATGGATGATGTTGATTCGATGGTTTTGAAGTTAAAAGAGCTAGGGTTGTCCATCGATGTGTTGGTGAACAATGCTGGAATTACTAGAGATAATTTAATGCTTCGTATGAGTGAAAAAGAATTTGATGATGTAATCAATGTGAATTTAAAAGGTACATGGGCAATGAGTAAAGGATTGACTAAAGCGTTTTTAAAGAAACGTAGTGGTTCAATTATTAATATTGCGAGTGTTGTAGGATTAATAGGAAACGCTGGACAGGCGAATTATGTTGCTTCGAAAGCAGGGATTATTGGGTTGACAAAATCATTGGCAAAAGAATTTGGTTCTCGTGGTGTACGTGTGAATGCGATTGCGCCTGGATTTATTCAAACAAAAATGACGGATGATTTACCTGAAACTGTGAAAGAAAGTTATCTATCAACGATTCCGCTTGGGCGTTTTGGAAATGCAAAAGATATTGCAGCGCTTGCGCTCTTTTTAGCAAGTGATGATGCAGCTTATATTACTGGACAAGTTATTTCAGTTAATGGAGGAATGGTGTAATGGATAAAAGACGTGTAGTGATTACTGGTCGTGGGGCCATTTCACCAATTGGAAATGATGTTCATACGACTTGGGAAAATGCAAAAAAAGGTGTCAATGGGATTGATTTTATCAAGAGCTATGACACGACTGATCATGATGTGAAGATTGCTGCGGAAATTAAGGATTTTGATTTTGAGGAGTATTTTGGGAAAAAAGCGATGAAACGTATGGATCGTTTTGTAATGCTTGCGATGATTGCATCGAAAGAAGCGGTTACGAATGCGGGTCTTTCTTTTGAGGGGAAAGATACCTCAAGATATGGTGTGTTTTATGGTAGTGGTATTGGTGGACTTAAAATGATTGCGGAGCAAGAAGATAAGGCAAAAGAAAAAGGTTATAATCGTGTGAGTCCCTTTTTTATCCCTAGTGCGATTATTAATATTGCGGCGGGTAATATTGCGATTGAATACGGGTTAAAGGGGATTGCGACTGCGAGTGTAACAGCTTGTGCTAGTGCGTCAAATTCAATTGGTGAAGCATTTCATAAGATTCGTGATGGGTATTTAGATTTGGCTCTTGCGGGAGGTAGTGAAGCGACGGTTATTCCTCTTGGAATTGCTGGTTTTAGTGTGATGCAGGCACTGAATAAATCAAATGATCCATTGAATGCTTCTACGCCATTTGATAAAGAGCGTTCAGGATTTGTGATGGGTGAAGGTGCAACGACTTTGGTGTTGGAGTCTTTGGAACATGCGAAGGCTAGAAATGCGAATATATATGGGGAAATTGTTGGGTATGGATCTACTTGTGATGCGTTTCATATTACAAGTCCTTCTGAGAATGGAGAAGGAGCAATGAATTCTATGTTGAGTGCGATTAGAGATGCATCATTGGAAGTGAATGATGTAGATTATATCAATGCTCATGGTACATCGACACCTTTAAATGATGCAGTGGAGACTTTAGCGATAAAACGTGCTTTTGGTGAACATGCAAAGGAAATCAAGATTTCGAGTACGAAATCTATGACAGGGCATTTACTTGGAGCAAGTGGTGCTATTGAAGCTCTTTTTTGTGTAGAGGCTGTGCGAGAAGGGTTTGTTCCTCCAACAATCAACTATAAACATTTTGACCCAGCTTGTGATTTGGATTATACTGTTAATGAGGGTGTAGTTAAAAATATCAATGTTGCGCTATCCAATTCACTTGGTTTTGGTGGACATAATGCGACCCTTGTATTTCAAAAGTATGAGGAGGAAGGTTATGTTAAATAGTAATGAAATAATGAAGATTATTCCTCACCGTTATCCTTTTTTGATGATTGATAAGGTTCTTGAAGTCGAAGCTGGAGTAAGTGCGGTGGCAATTAAAAATGTTAGTGCTAATGAGCAACAATTTATGGGACATTTTCCGAGTGAGCATGTGATGCCTGGTGTGTTGATTGTCGAGGCGCTTGCGCAAACTGGTGCAGTGGCAATTCTATCATTGGAAGAGAATAAGGGAAAAATTGCGTATTTTGCTGGAATTGATAAATGTAAGTTTAAAGCAAAAGTTTTGCCAGGAGATACTTTAGAATTGTCTGTGAAAATCATTAAACAAAAAGGCCCGATAGGAATTGGTGAAGCGGTTGCGAAAGTAGATGGAAAAGTGGTTGTAAAAGCGGAGTTAAAATTTGCGATAGAACAGTAATTTATTTGTTTTCATACGAATAGTTTTTTTAATTGAATGCTTGTGATATAATATTTAAAACAGCTAAAGGTTGTGAGAATATGAGAAAATTGCAAGCATTTTTTCATCGTGTAAAACCAAAGCGGATTCTTGATGTCGCTACAGGTAATGGATCGTTTATTCATTTGATTGCGCGAATGTATGATGATTATGAAACTATATTGGGCGTGGATACTTCTGAAAAAGGGATTTTAACAGCAAAGGCTTCTTTTGAAGATGTTCGTATCAAATTCGAAGAAAAAGATATTTTTGATATGGTTGATGAGGAATTTGATGTGATTATGTTGTCAAATTCGTTACATCATTTTGATGATTTGGATAAGCTTTTTGAGCATATGGAGAGGTTACTTGCTCCTAATGGGTATCTATTAGTGAATGAGATGATGAATGATCAGTTATCAAAGGCACAAAAGAGTCATATGAAGTTGCATCATTTTGCTGCAGAGATTGATCGACATTTGGGAAGAACACATGATGAGACAATGTCGAGTAAAGATATTTTAGATAGACTTCAGTCTGTAAGTTCCAAGAAAATTTTTGATGCTTGGGATATGGTATATCCTGTTGAGCGTGAAATGCAGAAAGAAGATTTCGATAGTATTGATCAAACGATTGATCGATTGGTTGATAAATTAGAAGATGAAGATTTTAAGAAATTGATGTCAAGTAAAGCGGAGAAATTGAAAAAGTATATACATAAAAAAGGGTTTGAACTTGCTACACAAATGTTGGTTGTTATGGGAGAGAGATTATGAAGCTTTTAAAGATGTTTGATCGTAGGGAAAAACGAATTGGATACCAGCCTATTACTTATCGTGATAGTGTAAGAGCGATTATTTTTGAGCATGGGAAATTGTTGATGGTGTATTCAAATAAGGCGGAAGAGTATAAATTCCCTGGCGGTGGACTTTTGGAAGGCGAAATTAAAGATATTGCTTTGAAAAGAGCGGTTCTTGAAGAGGTTGGACGTAAGGTGATTAGTGTCAACGAGAGTTTAGGATATGTTGACCAAATATACAATGATATCTATGATGAAAAGCGTTATTTCTATTTACGATCATATTATTACTTTTGTGAAATTTCTGATGAAGAGTTTTCTCCTAATTTTGATGTATATGAGCATAATCTTGAGTTTACACCTACATGGGTTACTGTTGATGAAGCAATTATGACAAATCAAAAGAAATTTGATGAAGGTAGTAAATATCATTGGACAGAGCGAGAATTATATGTTTTAAAATTGTTGAAGGAGATGTTAAATTGAGAGGATTTGAAGTTGCAAGAGGGTATGAAAATAAAGGTGTTTTGCTGCCGAAAAGAGGGACGAAACATAGTGCTGGATATGATATAAGAGTGATTGAAGATACCTTGGTTAAAGCAGGAGAGATAGTGTTGGCAAAGACTGGGTTGAAAGCATATATGCAAGAAGATGAAGTGTTGAAGATATATCCTCGTAGTAGTTTGCCGAAAAATTATCATGTTACAATTCCTAATAATGTTGGGATTATTGATTCTGATTATTATGAAAATCCTGATAATGATGGGGCTATTTTTGTTTCTTTGTATAATTTTGGAACAGAGGATGTGAAGATTGTAAAAGGTGAAAGAATTGCACAAGGAATCTTTCATAAGTTTTTAATTAGTCCGAATGAGGAAACGGTAATTAATACAAGAAAAGGTGGTTTTGGAAGTACTGGAAAATAGTTAGATAAATAGATTTTTAGTTGACTTATTGTCTTTGTTGGCATAGAATATAAAGTAGATAACAGGTGTTGAAAAACATAACAGGGAATTGAGTGTAAATCTCAAGCTGTCCCAGCAACCGTAATTCGGACAAAACGCAAACAACCACTGCATTAGCGGGAAGGTGCGGAGTAGGATGAAGTCAAGCCGGTAGACCTACCTATTATCCATATTAGTAATACTCCTGGGTAATGAGTATCTACGTAATTTGACTTTTTTAATAGTTAAAAAACGTATAATCATCCAGGGGGATGGTTTTTTTTATTTTAAAATACTAAAAAAGGAGCTGACAAAATGAAAAAACTATTCTCTATGGTCGTCATGTTTTTGTTTGTGTTTACGTTAAGTTCGTGCATTGATGAAACAGAAGATCCAATTGTAACAGATCCGAACGATGATTTACCGTCGGATGAAACACCAATCGAGGAAGAATACTCAATCAACATAACGATTGAAATCGGTGATGAAGTGACAGGGTTTCATTTGGTTGAAGGGTATGAAGGGACGCTATTTGACGTTGTTAATACGCATTTTGATTTGACATATTCAGAAAGTGAATATGGGGTATTTATTATTTCTTTAGAAGATTTGAATCCAAAAAATGGTTCATATATTGCCATTAGTGAAAATGGAGAAATGGCCATGAGTGGGATTGATCAATTAACACTCGAAGATGGTGATACATTCACCTTCGATATTGTATGGTATGACACTGTTTTGCAAGAGATTGATGAGATGATTACGTTGTTTTTGAATCATCATATTGAGAAGTATATCAATGAATCGTTTATTGATGTGAATGTTTTGAGTGCTTTAAATTTATTGGGACTAGAAGAAGAGTATATTGATGATTTAGACATTGCGAATATGGCTATGTTTGATGAAAATACACTTGAAACGACAGCTGATTATTTTAAAGCAGTCACGATGCTTAGTATGCTTGGTTATGATGTTGATGCATTGCTCAATGATTATGCAAATACTGCTTCAGTTGGACCTTATGGGGAAACAGCGTATGGGTTATTAGTGCTTCAGCAATCACCTGAATTATATGCAGAATTGATTGATACTTTTGAACAGGATTTGATGAACAATACACCGGTTTCTTTAGGATTAGATGCTGGTGGAATATCATTGGTTGCTTTGGCTGATAGTGATTTTGAAAATAGACAAAGTTTGATTGATGAATATGTGTTTTGGATTGAAGAAAATCAATTGGATACAGGTGGAGTAAAAACACGTGATATGGTCTATGGAGAAACAACATATCCAGGGACAGAAAACGCTGCAAGTATGGCACAAGTAATTATTGGGTTATTGGCGAATGGTATTGATCCTAGTGGAGATGCTTTGTCTGTTAGTGGAGTAAGTTTAATTAGTAGATTGTTAGACTTTAAGACAGAAGATGGAGCATTTGACTATCTTTTGGATGATGATTTTGATGTTGATTTGATGTTTAGTACACCACAAGCTTTTTTGGCGATTGTGATGTATCAAGAATATAAAGCATTAGGAACGAGTGTACATCCGTATCATATAGATTGAGGGTTATAGTATGAAAAAGATTGTCTTAACGTTTGTTGTGCTGTTGAGTTTTGTGGGATTGTTTTTGTTGCTTCAAAACCGAGGTGCAGAAAATGATGGTGAGGTAATCATTATTGTTCATGATGGTGAAAAGGTTGTTTTGGAAGAAACATTTTCTTATTATCAGGGTGATACCTTGTTTGATTTGGTGAATGAGCATTTAGATTTGGTTTGTGCAAATAGTAGTTATAAACCGAGTGAAGAATGTAATGATCTGTTGCTTGGTAGTCCTGTGATATTAGGAATTAATGATGTAATAACAGATTGGACATCTTCGTATTTTGCAATATATATCAATGATACTTATAGTAATCTTGGCGTAGATATGATTGAATTGGAAGATGGCGATGTTGTTCGTTTTGAGGTCCAAGAAGTAGGAGGTGAATAAATTGGAAACTAGAAAAATGATTTTACTTGCTTTTGCGATATCGATTTTGTTTGTACAAGAACAAGTGTTGGCTTTTTTGCCAAATATTCAGTTTACAGTTGTTTTGTTACTTGTGTATTCAAGTGTCTTTAGCAAGAAAGAAATGTTTATTCTTATTTTTGTTTATGTATTCTTAGATAGTATGTATTATGGTGGGTTAAATCCATTTTATATGATACCGATGTTGCTCGCATGGAGTTTGATTCCAATTGTTCATCATGGTTTTTTAAAACATACGAAAAACGAATATATACTGGCGATATTTGCGTTGATATTTGGATTTGTTTATGGTTGGATGTTTATTCCCTTTCATATGATTCAAACATCAATTATGAATCCTATTCCTTATTTAGTAGGGGATTTATTATTTGAAGTGATTATGGGTACGACAGGGTTTTTAACTGTTTTATGGGTGTATAAGCCACTTATAAATTTATTTGCGCTTGCATATGATACTGAACTTTATCATCGTGTTTCTAGAAATGAATTATAAACGCTCTTTAATGAGCGTTTTTATCTTGTCTTTAGGGGATTTTCTTGGTTGTAGATAAAATATGATAAAATCCTTGCGTTTATTCGCTATTTTTGGTAAAATATAAAAGCCGTAAAATACACACACACCTTAGTTGATTGCCTTGAGCTACAAATGTAGTGGTGATTGATGAAAATGGGTAGTGGAGGCAAATCAAAAGGAGGAATTATAATGGCAGTAGTAACAATGAAGCAACTGCTTGAGAGTGGTGTTCATTTTGGACATCAAACTCGTCGTTGGAATCCGAAGATGAAAAAATATATTTTTACATCTCGAAGTGGAATCCATATTATCGACTTGCAGAAAACAGTAGGGTATATTGAGGAAGCTCATAAACAACTTGTTGAAATTGCAAAAAATGGTGGAAAAATTTTATTTGTGGGTACAAAAAAACAAGCACAAGATGTTGTGCGTGAAGAAGCTCTTCGTACTGGACAGTATTATGTGTCTCAAAGATGGCTTGGAGGAACGTTGACGAACTTTAAAACGATCCGTAAGAGTATTCGTAGATTACATGATATTTACCGTATGGAAAAAGATGGTACTTTTGATCGTTTACCGAAAAAAGAAGTTTTAGGGTTGCGTAAAGAATTAGAAAAATTGGAAAAATTCTTAGGTGGAATTAAAGACATGAGAACTTTGCCTGAGGCAGTTTTTGTTGTTGATCCAATGAAAGAAATCAATGCAGTATTAGAAGCAAGAAAATTACATATTCCAGTATTTGGTATGGTTGATACAAACTGTGATCCAGATTATGTGGATGTAATCATTCCTGCAAATGATGATGCAATTCGTTCAGTAAAATTGATTGTTGGAATTATGGCTAGTGCGTTTGATGCGGCTAATGCTGGTACATCTACTGATGAAGCAGCTCCTGCACCAAAAAGAGATGCGAAACCAAGAGTTGATCAACAAAAAAGACCTGAGAGAACTGAAAGAGCAGCAAGACCTGAAACAAAAACAGACAAACCTAAACCTAGTAGACTATCAAAACCTCAACAACAACCACAAACTGATGCAAAACCACAAACAAAAGAACCTGTTGCAGTAAAAACTGAAGTGAAAAAACAGGTAAAAGAAACACCGAAACCTGAAGTGAAAAAACAAGTTAAAGAAGCGAAACCTGAAGTGAAAAAAGAAACTAAGAAACCTGTTTCTAAACCTGAAGTGAAGAAAGAAGATAAAAAAGACGTTGCGGCGAAACCTACGAAAGCAGAGCTTGAGGATATGACAGTTGTCGAACTTAAAGCACTTGCAAAAGATCGTGGAATGACAGGATATTCAAAACTTTTAAAAGCCGAATTAATTGAAGCTTTAATGTAATAAAAAAAGAGCTTTTGGGCTCTTTTTTTAAGAAATACACTGTTAGTAAAGATTGAATTATTATAAAACATATGATATATTACAAATAAGATAACTAAACTTAATCGGAGGTATAATATAATGGCAATTAGTGCAAAACTTGTAAAAGAGTTACGAGACAAGACTGGTGCTGGTATGATGGATTGTAAAAAGGCCTTAACAGCAACAGAGGGTGACCTTGAAAAAGCAGTAGATTGGTTACGTGAAAAAGGAATTGCAAAGGCTGAGAAAAAATCTGGACGTATTGCTGCTGAAGGTTTATGCAATGCAGTGGAAAAAGGAAATGAAGCAATTTTATTTGAATTGAATAGTGAGACTGATTTTGTTGCGAAAAACAAACAATTTTTAGATTTACTAGATGATTTAGCAAATGCTTTAATTGATAGTGATGCGACAAACGAAGTAGAAGCTGTTGCAGTTGAAATAGATGGACAAACTATTGCAGATATACTTGTAAGTGCAACTGCGAAAATTGGTGAAAAATTTTCTTTAAGAAGATTTTCTAGAGTATCTAAGAGCGATGATGAATCGTTTGGTGTATACAAACATATGGGTGGTAAAATTGTTGCCTTAACCGTTGTAAAAGGTGTAGATGACGAAGTTGCTAGAGATGTTGCGATGCATGTTGCTGCAATCAATCCGAAATATTTGAATCAAGATCAAATTAGTGATGAAGTAATTGCACACGAAAAAGAAGTATTAACAAATGAAGCTTTAAATGAGGGAAAACCTGCCAACATCGTTGAAAAAATGGTGATGGGACGTTTGAATAAATATTTAAAAGAGATTTGTTTAGTGAATCAACCATTTGTTAAAAACCCTGATTTAACTGTTGAAAAATACGTAAAACAACATAACGGTGAAATCCGTTCGTTCTTACGTTTGGAAGTTGGAGAAGGAATTGAAAAACGTGTCGAGGATTTTGCTAGCGAAGTTCGATCTCAGATGAAATAATAATCGATAGGGCACGTTTTTGTGTCCTATATTTATAGGGGGAGAGAAAATGGCACCGAAGAAAAGAATAATTCTTAAACTAAGTGGTGAGGCATTAAGTGGTCAAGATTCAATGAAACCGATTGATCCATTGAGAGTTCAAGCAATCGCAAGAGAAATAAAAGATGCTTACGACTTAGGGACCTTAGAAATTGGTATTATTGTTGGTGGTGGAAACATATGGCGAGGAAAAATCGCTAGTGAAATGGGTATGGAACGTAGTAGTGCTGATTATATGGGCATGATAGCAACCATTATGAATGCACTTGCGTTACAAAATGCACTTGAAGCTTTGGGCGTAGAAACAAGAACAATGACTTCGTTGAATGTTTCTCAAGTAGCAGAACCATATATACGTAGAAAAGCGATTAGTAATCTTGAAAAAGGTCGTATTGTAATCTTTGGTGGTGGTACTGGTAATCCGTATTTCTCTACTGACACTACGAGTGCTTTACGTGCTGCAGAAATTGGTGCGAAAGTTATTTTGATGGCGAAAAATGGAACAGATGCTGTTTATGATAAAGATCCCCAAAAACATGACGATGCTTTGAAGTATGAGACGATTACGCATCATGAAGTATTGGAAAAACATTTAGAGGTCATGGATTCAACCGCGGCTGCGCTGTGTAAAGATAATAATATTCAGATAATTGTATTCGATATGAATGTTAAAGGTAATATTAAGCGTGTTGCTAGTGGTGAAAAAATAGGAACGTTAATATATTAATGGAGGAAAAATTATGCCAGATATGATTTTGATGGAATTAGAAGAATCAATGGAAAGTCGTATTGCGACATTAAGACATGATTTAGCGAAGGTACGCACAGGTCGCGCAAATCCAAAAATGTTTGAAGATGTTTATGTAGACTATTATGGAGCCCCTACACCGCTTAACCAAGTAGGTAATATCAGTTCTCCAGAGCCAACTCAACTTGTTGTAAAACCGTATGATAAAAGTATTGTAAAAGATGTTGAGAAAGCAATTAATGCTGCCAATTTGGGCGTTAATCCTAATAATGAGGGAGACCAATTGCGCATTGTTTTGCCTGCACTTACTACTGAACGTCGTAAAGAGTTAACGAAACAAGTTAAGAAGTATGGAGAAGAAGCAAAGATATCAATCCGTAATTTAAGACGTGAAGGTAATGACCAAATCAAAAAACTTGAAAAAAATGGTGATTTGGCTGAGGATCTTGCAAAAGGGTATATGGATGATATTCAAGAGTTAACGGATAAGTTCGTTGCGCTTGTTGACCAATTGGTTGAAGAAAAAGATCAAGAAATTATGTCAATTTAGTAAATAAATGGCTGCAAATTATTTTGCAGCCTTTTTTTCTGGTTTCATTCTTTATATAGATTATTAAGTGAGTTAATGGTATAATAATAAATTGTAAATGAGGTGAAAATTATGGGATTAAAAGAACAAGTGATGGCGCATGATGTGCCTAAACATATTGCGATAATTTTAGATGGAAATGGCCGATGGGCAAAAAAATATAAAATGCCTCGGACATACGGCCATAAAAAAGGCGCAGAAAATTTAAAAAGAATGGCACTTTTTGCAAACGAGATTGGTGTAAGTACTATGAGTGTATATGCTTTTTCGACAGAAAACTGGTCAAGACCAAAAGAAGAGATTGATTATTTGATGGAATTGCCATCAATGTTTGAAGAAGAATACAAAGGCTCATTTGAAGAAGCGGAAGTGCGTGTTATTTTTACTGGGAGAAGGGATCGTTTTCCGAAAAAAGTGGTTGAACTAATTGAACGGGTCGAAGAAAAGAGTAAAAATCGTACTGGGATGATTTTAAATATTTGTTTTGATTATGGAAGCCGTTATGAGATAGCAGAAGCTGTGAAAAGTATTACAAAAGAAGTTAAAGATGGATTAATAGCGATTGATGATATTGATGAATCTACAATTGAGCAGTTTTTATATACAAAAGACTTACCGAAATTAGATTTGATGATCCGTACTTCTGGTGAACAACGATTGAGTAATTTTATGCTGTTGCAAGCTGCTTACGCAGAGTTTTATTTTACGAAAACATATTGGCCTGCATTTCATGAAAAACATTTATTAAAAGCAATTCGTGATTATCAAAATAGGAATCGTCGTTTTGGGGGCTTGAAAAAATCATGAAAACGAGAATAATTACAGGTGGATTAATGGGGCTTTTCTTTATCCCTATTTTTATCTTTGGTGGTTGGATATTATATAGTGTGCTTGGTTTAATGAGTGTGTTTGCGAGCTATGAAATGTTGAATATGGTGAAGACGAAAACAGTTGTTCCTAAAAGTGTCTTTGTGTTTGTGTTGGCTTACAACCTACTATTTTATTTAGTGGTTATTTATAGCGCTGAGCAAGGGATTATACTAGATGTGGTTTTACCTTTATTGCTAGGGCTTATACTTTTAGGTTCTTTATTAATGGTTTTTATTGAAGATATGAGTTTTGATTTATTTGCGAAATCTATTTTGGCAATGATGTATCCTGTACTTGGGTTTGTATCTCTTGCTATTATACGTGAAGAGAGTCTTGCTTTTCTAGGGTTGTTGTTTGTGATTACAGTATCGACAGATATATTCGCTTATTTTGTCGGTGTTAGTATTGGGAAACACAAGTTGGCGCCAAAAATAAGTCCAAAAAAGAGTATAGAAGGTAGTATTGGCGGACTCGTTTTTGCAGTTTTATTTTCTATATTATATATTTTTCTAATCAATCTTGGAAATCATTCAATTGATCTATCATTTTGGATGGTTGGATTGCTTGCTATGTTGGCATCAGTGATGGCGCAAGTTGGTGACTTGGTTGCTTCTAAAATGAAACGAACATATGGTATCAAGGATTTTTCACAAATATTTCCTGGCCATGGAGGAATCATGGATCGTTTTGATTCTTCGCTATTCGCAGCAATGATTGTTGTTGCTTTGGTTGTCTTGGAGTTGATTTGATGAAGATACAATTGCTTGGTGCGACTGGTAGTATTGGACTTCAGACATTAGATGTAGTAAGGAAAGATCCTTCACGTTTCTTCGTTGTAACGATGACGTGTTATAAGAATATTGATAAGTTATGTGAATTGATAGAAGAATTTCATCCGAAATATATTTCGGTGAATGAAGAAAAAGACGCACTTAAATTGATCGAAAAGTATCCGAATATAGAAGTAGGTTTTGGAACTCAAGGGTTGATGAAAGCCGCGGTTTATGATCTTGAAGCAATGGTTGTTAATGCGGTTGTTGGAAGTGCAGGGTTGGCACCGACTGTTGAGGCAATAAAACATGGATTGAATGTTGCGCTTGCTAATAAAGAAACATTGGTTATTGGAGGAGAAATTATCAAACCTTTGTTGTTAAAACATGGGGCAAAGTTGTTCCCTTTAGATAGCGAACATTCAGCTATTTTCCAATGTTTAAAAGGTGAAGAGTACAAAGATGTTCATAAACTAATCATCACAGCTAGTGGTGGCAGTTTTCGTGACTATAGTAGAGCGGAATTAAAAAACGTGGGTGTGAAAGAAGCCTTGAATCATCCTAATTGGACAATGGGGTCAAAAATTACAATTGATTCTGCAACGATGATGAATAAAGGGTTTGAGATTATTGAGGCACATTATTTGTTTGATGTTCCTTATGAGCAAATAGAACCTTTATTGCATAAAGAGAGTATCGTTCATTCAATGGTCGAGTTTAAGGATACTTCAGTAATTGCTCACCTAGGATTACCAGATATGAGAATTCCTATTGCTTATGCTCTTTATTATCCTATAAGAGCGCCATTTAAAGGTGAATCTTTAAATTTGGCAAAAATTAAAACCTTACATTTTGAAGAAGTTGATTTTGATCGATATCCTTTGGTTCGATTAGCAATTGAGGTTGGAATGAAAAAAGGGTTGATGCCTGCAACGTTAAATGCAGCGAATGAAGCGGCTGTTTCATTATTTTTAGAAGGTAAGATTGGTTTTCTAAAAATTGAAGAGTTGATATTTGAGTGTTTAGAACATTTTCCTCAAGAGAAAGACATAACACTTGATAAGATTTTAAATCGTGATAAAATGGTGAAAGAATATCTATTTGATAGGTACAACTAAGAAGGACGTGTAAATATGGTTATAGTTAATATATTAGTCTTTATATTTATTTTAGGATTGGTTATTTTAATTCATGAGTTTGGACATTTTGTGATGGCAAAACGTGCAAATATTTTGTGTCATGAGTTTAGCCTTGGTATGGGACCGATTTTATGGAGTAAGCGTAAGGGTGAAACACTTTATTGTGTCCGTGCTATTCCAATTGGTGGTTATGTCATGATGGCTGGTGAAGAAGTTGATGCAGAAATGATCAAAATTGGCCAAGAAGTTCGTTTACAGATGGATGACTTTGGTCAAGTGGTTAAAATTATTGTTAATACTAAGGATGAACAGTATCAAGATTTAGATTTGGTGACTGTTGAAAAAAAGGATTTGATTGGTAAAAATCAAGAACCTTTATATATTAATGATTATCCGGTGAAGAGAGATGCGTTTTTTGTATTAAAAGATCGTGAGTTGCAAATTTCACCTGATGAACGTAATTTTGGATCAAAAACAAAGATGCAAAGATTCTTATCGATTGTGGCTGGCCCAGTAATGAATTTTGTGTTGGCTTATGTTATTTTTCTCGTGTTGAATTTGATTGTTGGATTCCCTTTGGTGGAAGATTCAACGATTGGGACAACAGCACCTTCTTCTCCCGCTGATGAAGTATTTGTAGAGGGTGATAGAATTATATCGATTGAGGATGTTCTAGTCAATGATTGGGATGATGTTCGCAGTGAACTTGATAACAATTTAGATAATCGTGATGTTCAAATATTGATTGATCGTAATGGAGAAGAGATTGAGTTCAGTATTCAACCGACGTTGTATTTTTATAGTGTTGGATTTCATTCTCAAGATAATGTAAGAGATGAATTGATTATTGGTGATGTTGATTCTGAAACATTGGCTGGTAAGGCTGGTTTTGTTGAAAATGATGAACTCGTTTCGGTTGATGGTGTAGGATTAGATAGTTGGTCTGATTTGATTGATTATTTTGGTTCGAATGAAGCAAAAACAGAAATGACTTTTGTGGTGAATCGTGAAATAGATGGTACATTAACCAGTGTGACGATTGAAACGGAAGTATATAATAAAGATTTGATTGAATCTCAAGGTGTGAGTGTTGTAGATAGTTCTATTGGTATATCACCGATGTATGAGTTTCGTTTAGGACAAAGTTTTATAACTGGATTTAAAAATGTTGGAGCTTCTGCTGGGATGATATTCACGACTATTGGTTTATTATTTAATAATGACCAAGTAGGTGTCGGAGATTTGGCTGGTCCTGTGGGTATTTATGAGATTACCTCTCGAGCTCTTAGCCAAGGTATGTTGTCATTTTTGAGTTGGACTGCGCTTCTTAGTGTAAACTTAGGAGTAATCAATCTTTTACCGATTCCTGCTTTAGATGGTGGAAGGTTAGTATTTTTGGGTTATGAGGCAGTCAGTAATAGAAAGCCTAATCCAAAAGTTGAAAACACATTACATTACTTGATGTATTTATTGTTGATGGGATTATTTATTTTTGTTACCTACAACGATATCTTACGTTTATTTAATATCAGATAGGAGAGATTGTATGAAACAGAGTTTACTATTTGTACCTACTTTAAAAGATGCTCCAAAGGATGCAGAAGTTAAGAGTCATAAGATAATGAGTAGAGCTGGACTTATTAAGCAAGTTGCGGCTGGAATTTATACGTATTTGCCTTTAGGTTATCGTGTTATTCGTAACATTGAAAAAATAATTCGTGAAGAATTGGATAAAATTGGTGCAAGTGAAATGTTGATGCCTGCTCTTCAACCAAGTAATTTGTGGGAAGAGAGTGGACGTTGGGAACAATATGGTCCTGAGCTGATGCGTCTAAAAGATCGTAAAGATCGTGATTTTTGTTTGGGTCCAACACATGAAGAGATTGTGACACAATCTGTTCGTGATTATGTAAATTCTTATAAAAAATTACCGCTTGTACTGTATCAAATTCAAACCAAATTCCGTGATGAAATGCGCCCTCGTTTTGGCTTGATGCGTGGACGAGAATTCATCATGAAAGATGCGTATACTTTTACCGAATCTTATGAAGATTTGGATATTTGGTATAAGAAGTTTACAGATGCATACATCAAGATTTTCCAGCGTTGTGGATTGGATACGAAAATCGTTTCTAGTGATGTGGGGCAAATTGGTGGAGATGAAGCTGACGAGTTTATGGTTATGAGTGAAGTTGGTGAAGACACCATAACATATTGCCGTAGTTGTTCTTATGCTGCGAATCAAGAACATAGTGGTCTTGAAGTTGGAGATGCTTGTCCTGAGTGTGGTGGAACTATAGCTATTGCGAAAGGAATTGAAGTAGGAAATATATTTAAACTAGGGACAAAGTATAGTGAATCAATGAACGCGAATTTTGTCACAAAAGAAGGTACCCAAGCACCAATTATTATGGGATGTTATGGACTTGGGATTAGTCGTACTTTGATGGCGAGTGTTGAACAACATTCGAAAGATGATTCGATTTTGTGGCCAAAAGAAATTGCACCATTTGATGTTCATATTATTCCTATTAATATAAAGGATGATATTCAAAGAGAAACATCACTCAAAATTTATACTGATTTATCTTCAAAAGGTTATGAGGTTTTACTTGATGATCGTGAAGAACGAGCTGGATCGAAATTTAAAGATGCTGATCTAATTGGAATTCAGTATCGTATCATTGTTGGTAAAGATGCCAAGGATGCGAAAATTGAATTTGTAGATCGTTCTAAAGAAGGTAAAGAAGTTATTGAAATTGAGAACTTAGCGAAGTATATATAAATATATAAGAAAGAAAATGATAGAAAACGCCTTTGTGAAAGGGCGTTTTTTTATTAGAAAAAAGAAACAAAAAAAACTTTTAGAAAACCGTTGACAAATGATGACTATTTTTATATACTTTTTATTGCAGCGGTTAAATATCAAAGTTTATTTGAAGATAGTGAAACAAACTGATTTTGGCTTTATTATCGAAAAAAACTTTTATAAAACTGTTGACATAGTATGCTACTTGTAGTAGAATATTATACGCACGCTAAAGATATGTGCGACCGAATTTTTGGTCTTTGAAAACTGAATAGAACAAGTCAATTTGAGTTTTAGGAAAAAAGTACATAAAACAAACAATTCATAAATATTATGGAGAGTTTGATCCTGGCTCAGGATAAACGCTGGCGGCATGCCTAATACATGCAAGTCGAACGAGAACCACTTCGGTGGATTCTAGTGGCGAACGGGTGAGTAACACGTAAGAAACCTGCCCCAAAGACGAGGATAACCATGGGAAACTATGGCTAATACTGGATAGGATATCGGAACGCATGTTCTGATATTTAAAGACGCGATTGCGTCGCTATGGGATGGTCTTGCGCTGTATTAGCTAGTTGGTGAGGTAACGGCTCACCAAGGCGACGATACATAGCTGGTCTGAGAGGATGAACAGCCACACTGGGACTGAGACACGGCCCAGACTCCTACGGGAGGCAGCAGTAGGGAATTTTCGGCAATGGGCGAAAGCCTGACCGAGCAATGCCGCGTGAATGATGAAGGTCTTCGGATCGTAAAGTTCTGTTGTTAGGGAAGAACGACAAGAGTAGGAAATGGCTCTTGAGTGACGGTACCTAACCAGAAAGCTCCGGCTAACTACGTGCCAGCAGCCGCGGTAATACGTAGGGAGCGAGCGTTATCCGGAATTATTGGGCGTAAAGCGTGCGTAGGCGGTATGTTAAGTCAAATGTGAAAGCCCAGGGCTTAACCCTGGAGAGTCATTTGAAACTGGCATGCTTGAGTACGGCAGAGGTAAGTGGAATTCAATGTGTAGCGGTGGAATGCGTAGATATATTGAGGAACACCAGTGGCGAAGGCGGCTTACTGGACCGGAACTGACGCTGAGGCACGAAAGCGTGGGGAGCAAACAGGATTAGATACCCTGGTAGTCCACGCCGTAAACGATGAGAACTAAGTGTTGGGGTTACCCAGTGCTGAAGTTAACGCATTAAGTTCTCCGCCTGGGGAGTACGGCCGCAAGGTTGAAACTCAAAGGAATTGACGGGTCTCCGCACAAGCGGTGGAGCATGTTGTTTAATTCGAAGATACGCGAAGAACCTTACCAGGTCTTGACATCCTTCTGATCGGTGTAGAGATACACTTTCCCTTCGGGGCAGAAGTGACAGGTGGTGCATGGTTGTCGTCAGCTCGTGTCGTGAGATGTTGGGTTAAGTCCCGCAACGAGCGCAACCCCTATTGATAGTTGCTAACATTAAGTTGAGGACTCTATCGAGACTGCCAGTGATAAACTGGAGGAAGGTGGGGATGACGTCAAATCATCATGCCCCTTATGACCTGGGCTACAAACGTGCTACAATGGACAGAACAAAGAGTTGCCAAGTCGTGAGATGGAGCTAACCTTTTAAAACTGTTCTCAGTTCGGATTGAAGTCTGCAACTCGACTTCATGAAGTTGGAATCGCTAGTAATCGTGGGTCAGCATACCACGGTGAATACGTTCTCGGAGATTGTACACACCGCCCGTCATACCATGAGAGTCTGTAACACCCGAAGTACGTGGCCTAACCAGTTTACTGGGAGGAGCGTCCTAAGGTGGGATAGATGATTGGGGTAAAGTCGTAACAAGGTATCCCTACGGGAACGTGGGGATGGATCACCTCCTTTCTAGGGAGAAAGACAAAAACGAAACACAATTCTTAAGTGAAGAACCCTAAAACAACGAAATCTGACTATGTTCTATTTGGTTTTGAGAGACCAAAACTCTCAAGCAGCAACTTTTTTTAACGAAGAAGTTGATGGTAAAAAAAGAAGGTCTTTGAAAAGTGGATAATACTGTAAAAAGTTAAGAAAAAAAGAGCGTAAGGTGAATGCCTTGGCAATTGGAGCCGAAGAAGGACGCGACGAACAGCGATATGTCTCGGGGAGCGGTAAGTACGCAGTGATCCGGGAGTTTCCGAATGGGGGAACCCACTAGCTAGAAGAGCTAGTATCCGAGTAATCGGAAGGTATACGCAGGGAACTGAAACATCTTAGTACCTGTAGGAAAAGAAAGCAAAAGCGATTCTCTTAGTAGCGGCGAGCGAAAAGGGACCAGCCCAGTCTAACATATAGAGTTACAAAATTTTATGATAACAGAATTGTGTGGGAAAGCAAACCATAGAAGGTGAGAGTCCTGTATGTGAAATCATAAAATCTCTGTTAGCGAAGAGTACGGCGAAACACGTGAAATTTTGTCGGAATATGCGAGGACCATCTCGTAAGGCTAAATACTACCAATTGACCGATAGTGAACCAGTACCGTGAGGGAAAGGTGAAAAGAACCGCGGGAGCGGAGTGAAAAGATCCTGAAACCTTATGCTTACAACAAGTCAGAGCCCGTTAATGGGTGATGGCGTGCCTTTTGTAGAATGAACCGGCGAGTTACAATGACATGCAAGGTTAAGCCTTTAGGGGTGGAGCCGAAGCGAAAGCGAGTCTTAACCGGCGTTTAGTATGTTGCTGTAGACCCGAAACTGAGTGATCTAGCCATGAGCAGGTTGAAGATGGGGTAAGACCCATTGGAGGACCGAACCAGGACACGTTGAAAAGTGTTTGGATGACTTGTGGCTAGAGGTGAAATTCCAATCGAACTCAGATATAGCTGGTTCTCACCGAAATAGCTTTAGGGCTAGCGTTGTGGAAAAGTGGTATGAAGGTAGAGCACTGAATGGCTGATGGTCCCATCTCGGGATACTGATTTCAATCAAACTCCGAATGTCATACTTACATACACAGCAGTCAGACTATGGGTGATAAGGTCCATAGTCGAGAGGGAAACAGCCCAGACCGCCAGTTAAGGTCCCTAAATCCATGTTAAGTGGGAAAGGATGTGGAGTTGTTCAGACAACTAGGAGGTTGGCTTAGAAGCAGCCACCCTTTAAAGAGTGCGTAATAGCTCACTAGTCGAATGATTCTGCGCCAAAGATGTACCGGGGCTAAACATGGTACCGAAACTGCGGATTGTATACATAAGTATAGAATGGTAGGTGAGCGTTCTTATTGCGGAGAAGTCAGACCGAGAGGACTGGTGGAGCGGTAAGAAGTGAGAATGCCGGTGTGAGTAGTGAAAAGTAGGGTGAGAATCCCTACCGTCAAAAGTCTAAGGTTTCCAGAGGAAGGCTCGTCCGCTCTGGGTTAGCCGGGACCTAAGGTGAGGCTGAAAAGCGTAGCCGATGGACAACAGGTTGATATTCCTGTGCCACCATATGAACTGATGGAGTGACGGAGAAAGATAACATGGGCCACTAAGTGGATTGTGGTTGAAGCGTTTAGGCTGTTATATAGGTAAATCCGTATAACACATAAGCTGAGGCGTGATAACGTAAGTCGTGTGAATCTATGCTTCCAAGAAAAGCTTCTAGGGTTAATTTATATGGTGCCCGTACCGCAAACCGACACAGGTAGACGAGGAGAGAATCTAAAGACGCGCGAGATAACTCTTGTTAAGGAACTCGGCAAAATGACCCCGTAACTTCGGGATAAGGGGAGCTCTACATCTGTAGAGCCGCAGAGAATAGGCCCAAGCGACTGTTTATCAAAAACACAGCTCTCTGCTAAATCGTAAGATGATGTATAGGGGGTGACGCCTGCCCAGTGCTGGAAGGTTAAGAGGAGTACTTAGCTTAGGCAAAGGTACGAATTGAAGCCCCAGTGAACGGCGGCCGTAACTATA